>NZ_JBALMR010000057.1:0-70773 GCF_036963165.1 Bacillus sp. JJ675
CTGATCACATTCTGATAGAATATTCAATTTTTCTTCTTTTAAAAACCATTTTCCAGCCATGAAAAAACTCCCCCAAGGCAAACAGATTTTTTTATTTCATCTGTCTACCTTTAGGGGAGCATATCACCGTGCAGGGCCTTTTATTTATAGTGCAAGCTATGACGGACGCGAGGCGGAACGGATCGGAAACAGCGCTTTTGAAACGGTACGCGCATTTTTTTCCGTAATCTCGGCTTTTCTCGGAATTGGAGCATACAGGCCGTCAGGATCGCTCCATGCGGCCGGCAGCGGGACAGACGCTTGTTTTTCCCAGCGTTTCAGCCATTTTTCGGGCATATGGCCTTCAGCCTTGATTCCTTTCATTTCGAGCCAGATTCTCCCCCATGCCCGCGGGACGACCCTCCAAATGTCATAGCCTCCGCCGCCGACGGCAATCCATCTGCCGTCGCAATACTTGTGCGCCAATTCGTGAGCAAGCTTTGGAATTTCTTCATAGATTCTCATCGTTGTGCACAAGTGTGTGAGCGGATCATAGTAATGAGCGTCAGCTCCGTTTTGCGTCAAAATTACGTCAGGCTTGAAAAATTCGGCGATTTCACGTACAGCCGTGAGGTAGGAATCGATGAAAGACTGATCCTCGGTAAACGCGTCTAGCGGAATATTAAACGCGTACCCGTAGCCTTCGCCATGTCCCCTTTCCTGAACCTGGCCCGTTCCCGGGAACAGATAGCGTCCTGTTTCATGAATCGAGACGGTGCAGACAGATGGATCGTCGTAAAAGGTGAATTGCACGCCGTCTCCGTGATGGGCGTCTGTATCAATGTACAAAATTCTGGCGCGGTAGTTTTTCTGCACATAGCGGATCACAACCGAGCTGTCATTATAAATGCAAAAACCGGAAGCTCTCCCTCTGAATCCGTGGTGAAGCCCGCCGCCGAGGTTGAGGGCGTGCTTTGCCTTGCCGGTCATGACATAGTCAGCAGCCGTCAGGGTTCCGCCCACCAAAAGCGAAGCGGCTTCATGCATGCCGGCAAAAACGGGCGTATCTTCCGTGCCGAGACCGTAGCTCTCTCCGTCTGCTTCGGGAAGCTTTCCCCGTCCGGCAAGCTTTACGGCTCTGATATAATCTTCCGTGTGAACGAGGCTGAGTTCAGATTCTGTCGCCATTCGCGGCGCGATAATTTCTCCCTGTCCAAACGCATTCATCGTGTTCAGAAGGTCATACGTGACATAGACCCTGAGCTGGTTAAACGGATGGTCCTGATGAAATTGATAGGTTTGGTAGGAGGGGGAAAAGACAAAGACGCAGTCTTTCATAGCAAATCCCTTTGCTCTGCGGGCCAAAGCACTTGATACCCTTTTGATTTTACATCTTTTATGCTTGCTTCCGGATTCATCGTCTGCACGCGAAATACGAGAATCTTTTCATTTTCTTCTTCGCCTGGATAAACGAGCACGCTTGAAATGCCGATTTGCCGCCTGCTGAAAATCATGCTGATATCGGCGAGGCTTTTGGCGATATCATCGGTTTTAATTTCGATCTGCGAGCCGGGAAAATGGGCGCCCGTCAGCCTGACAAACGTATGAAGCAAGTCAGACTTCGTCACAATGCCGACCAGTTTACCGTTTTTCACAATCGGAAGGCAGCCGATTTCGTGTTCGAAAAACACGGCTGAGATTTCCTCGGCGAAATCGAGCGGATGCCCTGTCACGACTTCTTTTGACATGATCAGTTCAACCGGTTTCTGCAAAGCGCCGGCTGAGCTGTTTTGAGCAAAAATACTCGGGGTTGCCGTCTTTACATCCCGATCCGTCACAACGCCGACGACGGTTCCCCGTTCATTGACGACAGGGAGGTGTTTAATGCGGAATGTCCTCATTCGTTTGATCGCTTCTTCGATCGTATCTGTTCTTGAAAGCGTCACAACGTCTTTTTTCATGATTTTTTCAACAATCATATTTAGATCCCCTTTGCTCCCTTAATACATAAAGCGGTTATGGAACCTGAGCCTGTCAAAGCGCTCGATCGATTCCTGGCTGACCTCTTTTCCGATGCGGGCCATTAAACAGTTGGCGGGATGAGAACTGATTTCCGGATCGTCTGTGGCAAACCAGACAAGGCCCCCGGCATTCATCATCTTCTCCATCATCTTTCTGTACTCCCAGACATCTTTGTTTGTCCCCTTCAAATCCCAATGCCAGTAATATTCAGTCGTAATGATAATGTATTTTTCCATTTGTTGATCCATCATGCTGACCTCTAAAAGCGTCTTTCCGACAGAGTGTCCTCTGAACCTTGGAACCACCTCGATGGCGCCGAGTTCGATTAAATTTTCCATGTTTCCTTCAGACCATCTTTCAAGCGGGTCGGGATAAACGTAGGTGACATAGCCGACAATGGTATGATGGAAACGAGCGATGATAATCCGTCCTTCGGGAAGCCCTGCGATTTCGATTAATGCTTCATGCTGTTTTTCAGATGGGCGAAAGGCTGTAAGCTCTGCATGAAACTCATACTCTGCGAGTTTATCGGGGCTGATAGGGCCCTCTATCAGCAATGTGCCTTCCCCCGTGTGCAATTCTTTGGCATGATAGGTTTTGTGATGCTTCACGTATTCACCGCCTCACGTCTTAGTTGAAGTCTTTTACACATAACATACCAAAATATTAAGCGTTTTCAAAGGAAAGAACAATATTTTTTAAAAATTGAGAAAATAAAAAATCTATACTATAATATATTTTGATGATCGAACAAAGGGGGATGGGCATGGAATTGAAAGCGTTGCCAGCCGTGAAGGGAAATTATAATCTAAACGACTATGAGGAAGTATACCGGACGTTTGACTGGAAAGATGCTGAAAAAAACTTTTCATGGCACAAAACAGGAAAAGTGAATGCGGCATATGAAGCCATCGACCGCCATGCTGAATCGCACTTGAAAAACAAAGTGGCTTTTTATTACAAAGATCCGGCCCGCGACGAAAAGTACACCTTCAGAGAGATGAAAAATGAAACGAATAAAGCCGGGAACGTCTTAAAAAAACACGCCGATGTCAAAAAAGGCGACCGTGTGTTTGTTTTTATGCCGAGATCGCCCGAGCTTTATTTTATTATTCTCGGCGCCGTCAAACTTGGGGCCATCGTCGGGCCTTTGTTTGAAGCGTTCATGGAGGGTGCGGTAAAAGACCGGCTGAAAAACAGCGAGGCGAAGGTCATCGTCACGACGCCTGAACTGCTGGAGCGGATTCCGCAAAAAGAGCTTCCGGATCTGAAAACGATTGTGGTCGTCGGGGAAGGCGTGAAGGAAGAAGGGCCTATTGTAGACTATTTTTCAAAAGCTGAAGAAGCAAATACCGATCTTGAGGTTGAATGGGTCGATCCGGAAGACGGAATGCTTCTTCACTATACGTCAGGCTCTACAGGCGCGCCAAAAGGGGTTCTCCACGTCCATCAAGCGATGGTCCAGCATTACCAGACGGCGAAATGGGTCCTTGATCTGCGGGATGATGATATCTACTGGTGCACGGCTGATCCGGGCTGGGTAACCGGAACAATCTACGGCATCTTCGGTCCGTGGCTGAACGGGGCGACGAATGTCGTCGTTGGCGGCAGATTCAGTCCGGAGTCGTGGTATGAGACGATTGAACAGCTGGAAGTCACCGTTTGGTACAGCGCACCGACAGCCTTCCGGATGCTGATGGGAGCCGGCGACGACCTCGTAAACAAATACGATTTAAGCTCATTGAGGCATATCTTGAGCGTCGGAGAGCCTTTAAATCCGGAGGTCATCAGATGGGGGCACAAAGTGTTCCATAACCGGATTCATGACACATGGTGGATGACCGAGACAGGTGCACAGCTTATTTGTAATTATCCTTGCATGGAGATCAAGCCGGGTTCGATGGGCAAGCCGTTCCCCGGCATCGAGGCAGCGATCGTCGATAATCAGGGAAAAGAGCTCCCGCCTTACAGAATGGGCAATCTTGCCATCAAAAAGGGCTGGCCGTCGATGATGCGCTCCATCTGGAATAATCCCGAAAAATACAGCTCGTATTTTATGCCGGGGGATTGGTATGTATCTGGGGATTCCGCATACATGGATGAAGACGGATACTTTTGGTTCCAGGGACGGATTGACGATGTCATCATGACGTCAGGCGAACGCGTCGGTCCGTTTGAAGTCGAAAGCAAGCTCGTCGAGCATCCGGCCGTGGCTGAAGCCGGTGTCATCGGCAAGCCTGATCCCGTCCGCGGGGAAATTATTAAAGCTTTCATTGCACTCAGGGAAGGATACGAGCCGTCAGACGCCTTAAAAGAGGAAATCAGACAGTTTGTCAAAAAAGGCCTGGCCGCGCATGCTGCCCCAAGGGAAATCGAATTTAAAGATAAACTGCCGAAGACGAGGAGCGGAAAAATCATGAGACGCGTCCTGAAAGCGTGGGAGCTGAACCTCCCGGCCGGCGATCTGTCGACGATGGAAGACTGATGCTTCATTGACAATGAGGAAATATTATGTTAAAAAAGATTTAGTCTTAAATACGAAAAGGTGAAGACTGAGATCAGTAGAACGCATCCTTCCCTGTCTTAGAGAGCTGATGGCCGGTGAGAATCAGCACAAATGGATGGTTCGAATTACACTCACGAACCGCTTTTACGAAAAAGCCTGCCGCTTTGTAGTAAAAGAGCGGACGATGTCCGTTATCAACAAGAGTGAAAAGGACGCCCCGTGCGTTCTTTTAAGCAGGGTGGTACCGCGATGTTCATCGTCCCTTCGTTTACACGAAGGGGCGTTTTTATTTTAGGAAAAAAGGAGCCAATAATGATGACACATTTACTTGATGATTTGTCCTTCAGGGGACTGATTCAGCAGCAAACCGATGAGGAGGGATTAAGGGAGCTCCTCGATCAGGAGAAGATCAGCCTGTACTCAGGCTTTGACCCGACGGCTGACAGCCTGCATATCGGGCATTTGCTGCCGATCTTAATGCTCCGCCGCTTTCAGCAGGCCGGGCATCGCCCGATCGCACTCGTAGGCGGCGCGACAGGCCTGATCGGCGATCCGAGCGGAAAAAAAGCCGAGCGGACGCTGAACAACGAAGAGATTGTCCGCGAATGGTCGCAGAAAATCAAGGATCAGCTTTCGCGTTTCCTTGACTTTGAAGCTGACGAAAACCCGGCGGTAATGGCCAACAACTATGACTGGATCGGGCAAATGAATGTGATTGACTTCCTGAGGGATGTCGGCAAAAACTTCGGCATCAACTACATGCTTGCCAAAGATACGGTAAGCTCCAGAATCGAAACGGGTATCTCATACACAGAATTCAGCTACATGATTCTGCAGTCTCTCGATTTCTTAAACCTATACAGAAACGAAGGGTGCAAGCTGCAGGTCGGCGGCAGCGACCAATGGGGCAACATTACAGCCGGCCTTGAGCTGATCCGGAAATCGGAAGAAAGCGCAAAAGCTTTCGGATTGACGATCCCGCTTGTGACAAAAGCGGACGGCACGAAATTCGGAAAAACGGAAGGCGGCGCGATCTGGCTTGATAAAGAGAAAACGTCGGCCTATGAGTTTTACCAATTCTGGATCAACACAGATGACAGAGATGTCGTCAAATACTTGAAATATTTCACTTTCCTTTCCAAGGAAGAAATCGAAGAACTGGCTGAAAAAACAGAAACAGCTCCTGAAAAACGCGAAGCGCAAAAACGCCTTGCCGAAGAAGTGACGGTCCTCGTTCACGGCCGCGAAGCGTTCGAGCAGGCTGTCAACATTTCAAAAGCGCTCTTCAGCGGAGACATTAAACAGCTGTCAGCCGAAGAAGTGAAGGTCGGCTTCAAAGGCGTTCCTTCCATGGAACTCGGGCAAACCGATGAACTGCCGCTCATCGATGTCCTCGTCCAATCGAAGCTGTCGCCATCCAAACGCCAGGCGCGCGAAGACATCACAAACGGAGCCGTCTACATCAACGGCGAACGGCGCACTGACGTAAACAGCGTCCTCAGCCGCGAAGACCGCATCGAAGGCCAATTCACTGTCATCCGCCGCGGGAAAAAGAAATACTTCCTGCTGACTTATAAGTAATCAGCGAACCCTTGCCGAATGGCAAGGGTTTTTTGTTCCCTGGGAATATCAAAAAGTGTGGATGTAGTCATCAAAATCGTGTTAAAGATTCCAAGACCATCGGGAGGTAAGGAAATAGACATATTACTCGATCATTAATATTTTGGCTCTTGCGTAACTAGCCAGTAGACGGAGCAGGTTAAAGGGAAGGGAAAACTGAGCCGAATTTTCACGGTAGAGAGAATAGGATTTTTGTCTTGCACTTACCAACCGTCTCTTTATTTTATAGAGAGCCTTCAGATATACGAAGGATTTGCATAGAGCCGGCTATGAATATATATTGAGAAGAGATTGTGAAAAAACTAGGCGAAGGGGAGGAATTTCACAGATGAAGATTGCGGCACTTTATGATATTCATGGAAACCTGCCGGCATTAAATGCATTGCTAAAGGAACTTGAAGATGTCAAGCCGGATTTAATTGTTATTGGTGGAGATATCGTCTCTGGACCAATGCCTAGACAAACTTTGGAACGGATTTTCTCCTTGACTGATAAAGTTCGCTTTATTCGTGGAAATGGGGATAGAGAAGTAGCAATGGCTTTTGATGGAAAAAACCTCCCATCTACAATGTCAGAAAAGGGTCGACAAAGAACCCAATGGGTCGCTGATCAGTTAACTCGGTCTCAAAGAGACTTTCTATCAAAATTACCCGAAACAGTAACAGTTCATATTAATGGATTGGGAGATGTGCTATTTTGTCACGCTACACCACGTAGTGATGAGGAAATCATTACACCCAATACCTCCCAGGAACGACTTGCCGCTATTTTTTCAGGCGTTCGGCAACAGATTGTTGTCTGCGGACATACCCATATGCAATTTGAGCCGACAAACAGGCAGTATACGCATTGTCAACTCTGGGAGCGTAGGAATGCCATTTGCTGATGAACCAGGGGCATACTGGCTCCTAATTAGTCCAACAGGTTATGAGTTTCGACATACGGCATACGATGTTGAGGCGGCGGCGCAAGAGATTAGAGCAAGTAAAGACCCAGGAGGAAAGGAATTTGCCGATGAGAATGTGATCAAGGTTCCAACTGCTGCAGAAGCATCGGAATTTTTAGAGCGTATTGCAATGAAAAACTCGTAAAATAGCTGGCTTTTTTCAAAAAAGTGTTTAAGGCAGCTCTTATCAAGCATTGATTACGTAACCTAAATATACGAGAAAACGATTGAAAACGATACTATGGAAAAAGCATTTGAAAGCCAAAAAGGAGATGAAAACTCAAGAAGAAATATTAACATTATCGACTGAGCCGGCCGATAGCAAAATGTTTTATGATATAATGGATATGTTTTGCATTAATCAATACAGTTGGCAACAGAGGAAATTGTATGAAGTGGTATTGGAAAGGTTTAAAAAACTATGCAAATTTTGAAGGGAGAGCAAGGCGAAAAGAATATTGGCTGTTTCATCTCTTTAATGGCATCATTTGTTTTCTTTTATTAATACTATCATTATTAATAGCAGGTTTATTTATTGCAGAATTGCTAGGAGAAGGCGGATATCAAGCAGGATATGTAGTCGGGTATGGAGGGGGATTGCTTGCATACATTTTGATCTTTATTTATCAGTTAGCTGTTTTGGTGCCGTCATTAGCTGTCGGCGTCCGCAGATTGCATGACATCGGGAAAAGCGGTTTATGGATACTCATTGGCTTGATTCCGTTTGTCGGTGCTATTATCCTGCTGATCTTCTACTGCCAAGATAGTGAAACACAAGATAATCAATATGGACCAAATCCAAAAGCGAATTTAAATTAATGGTAAATTGCACCCTGATTGTCAGACAATGAATCAAGCGATCGGGGTGTTTTGATTGTCTTAAGATAAATTTAAAACCGGTTTGGTCGTTCTTTCAAAAGAGGCTACCAAATGTCACTTAAACTGCCGTAAATATCAAAAAAAGAGAGGAAACCACAGGGAGAACTTGAAACAGACGCACAACTGACGCTTTGAAAAATAAATATTTACGCTTATTTTTAAATAACATAATTATAATCCGGAATATGGATTTTCAATGTTTCCTTCTAATTCCTCTATAAGCTCTATAACTTCATCACTAATTTTTTCTTCTCTAATCATTTCCTGTAATGCTTGAAAACTTTCCGGAAGTCCAAAATAAGCAATGATTGCTGTAGCATTATCCATTAGGCCATAAGAATTCACATCCAAGATGTTTTTGATTCAAATATCCGCTTTATGTTTAATTTTGCCGTCCAGCATTTTATATGTATGCCATTGTCTTTCTGAAAGCCGGTATATAGCTTCAGATAATTCAATTTTACTGACAGTGTCTTTTGTACTTTCATACATTTCAATCATTTGATTGAAATACTTTTCTAAAGTATCTTGGGATAAAGAATCGGGTAATTCATCAAACTTAGAAAAATCCATGTTGTTACTGGCATGTATGTATATTCCTCGGCTTTTATGGGGTTTACCATCTCGTCCTAGAGGTTTATTTGACAGTCCGCATATGCTTTCCTTTCAGCTCTGTCCATTTTGATCTTTCAAGCGCGTTCATCTGCTTGAGATGTCTAATAAGACGGTCGTTTTAACGTTATGCGTCTGCCTACTTGTTTGATTTTATCTCCCAAAACCCCCGAATCAATTGGAGAGAACCATAAAGCAGAGAGAAAATAAAAAACCCCAGAATCGTCGGTATATCAACAATTCTAGGGTTTCCTTCAATACTCTTTGCAGAGCATTTCCCTTAACGAGAGTAGAACTCAACGATAAGCGCTTCGTTAATCTCAGCAGGAAGTTCAGAGCGTTCTGGAAGGCGAGTGAACGTACCTTCAAGTTTTTCAGCATCGAAAGTCAGGTATTCAGGAACGAAGTTGTTCACTTCAACCGCTTCTTTGACGATTGCAAGGTTTTGAGATTTTTCGCGAAGCGAGATGGTTTGACCAGGTTTTACTTGGTAAGACGGAATGTCAACGCGGCTTCCGTCAACAAGGATGTGACCGTGGTTTACCAGCTGGCGAGCTTGGCGGCGAGTGCGCGCTAAGCCGAGACGGTACACGATGTTGTCAAGACGTGATTCAAGAAGAACCATGAAGTTTTCACCGTGTTTACCGGCCATTTTCGCAGCTTTGTCAAAAAGGTTGCGGAATTGGCGCTCGTTTACACCGTACATATGGCGAAGCTTTTGCTTCTCTTGCAATTGCAAACCATATTCAGATAGTTTTTTGCGTTGTCCCGGACCGTGCGGACCTGGTGCATAAGGACGTTTTTCTAATTCTTTACCCGTACCGCTTAAAGAGATTCCCAAACGGCGGGATAGTTTCCAGCTTGGACCTGTATAGCGAGCCATAATGTGACTCCTCCTTTGGTTTTATTTTGTGAAAATAAAACCCATCTGTTCAATTCAGCCATGTCCATTTTGTTTTCATGTATCCTCGCTCCAGCAGCAAAGAGTTACACGATACACCTTATATAGTATAAGGAACAAAATGAAACACAGTTGCAGAACAAAAAGGCTGCAATATTTCACACAAAGTCGATTATATAATGTTCAAGGATGAAAGTCAACCATAGGTGATGGGAGTCGAAAATACTAGATGGCAACGAGGATAAAGTCCTGGTTTTGTGATATAATCGGGAAAATAAAATGAGATTTTTGTGGAAATTTTCGGGTGATAATCATGAATAAACAAACGGAAGACCTATATTTGTCTTTTCATCAGGAGTTGCTGCAGTTTTTATTGAAAAAACGGGATGCCTCTTACAGTGAGTCAGTCGCCTGGCTCAAGGGGGCGGCAGAGTCTTTTTTTTCGTTTATGTCCTTAACCTTGAAGGTTTCGTCCCAGCCGGATGACTTGAGAGAACAGCACGAACCTGATAAAGACATCGATAAATATTATATCATAATAACAATTGAAGAAAACAGTAAATATATTAAGATTTCTTGTCAAAAGAATCATAAAATTTTAGAGGATTTGACTGAATCCGTCCGCTTGTTTTTGCAGAACTGCCTAAAAACAGAAGCATCTGCGGAAGAAACGCGCCGCCAAGCGAGGATCTATGAGCAGACAGCGTTGTTCCATGAGCTCATGGATCAGGAAAAAGTTCTCAAGACAATGCTTGAAAGCTTACAAGGAGAGTTTCCTTTCTTGTCATACGGCCTTTTTCTGTCTTATGACCAAGACCAGTATTTGCAATTGCCTGCAAAAGAAATCGACGTCAATGGTGAATCGGCCGATTCTTTCGCACTTGAAGCCTACCTGTCGGGGCAGGTGAAGCTGATCAACGGATCTACCGTCTATGTTCCGCTGAAAGGCAGGCAAGGTACGTACGGCGTTTTGCGTACCGAGGGAGAGAACGCAGCCAAAGCCGCTGCTGACATTGGCGTGATTGCCAATGCTGCGGGAATAGCCTTCGAAAACGCGCGGCTTTATGAACAGGCCAAAAACATGATCTCCAATCTGGAACTTATCAATGAAACGTCTCATCAGCTAAATCAGACAAGGCAGCTTCCGGAAATGATGAAATATTTGTCAGAACGGCTGGTCGGGTCATTTGGCGCCGATGAAGTGGGCTTTTTTTATAACAGCTATTTAGAGGAACAGCAGCTCTTGCCTGGGAGCACCGTCTTTTTTCAAACGGGTGCAGCCGATCCGTACATCCGCTATGTCAAAGAGAAAATTTCAGAAGGGGACGGGGTTTTTGTCGGCAGCGGATCATCGATGTTCGGCCCTGACGGCTATGCGTCATTAATGGGCGTTCCGATGATCCAAAACAGTGAATGCATGGGATTTGCGATCGTTCTGAAGAAAAACGCCTATTCATTTTCTTTTGAAATGTTCAAGCTCTTTCAGACGCTGATCAGGCATTCCACTCTTGCCGTGACGAATTCGATGCTCCGTGACCGTCTGAAGCATATGGTTCAGACGGACCAGCTGACAGAGCTGTATTCGAGAGCCTATCTCGACGAAAAAATACAATACAGCATGGAAGCTCATCAGGAAGGGGTGTTTTTGCTGATTGACATTGATAATTTTAAGCGGATCAATGATACGTACGGGCACCAGACCGGGGATTCCATCCTTATTCAGGTTGCCCGGGTGATACAGCAGAACATCCGCGAACAGGATGTAGGAGCCAGATGGGGCGGGGAGGAACTGGCCGTGTACGTTCCGAAAATCGATATGTCCGCCGGGGAAAAGCTGGCTGACCGCCTGATCGCGCTCGTCAGGGAAAACACGAATCCGAAGGTTACGATTTCCTGCGGAATTTCGCACTGGTCAGCGGATGATCCGAAATCTCTGACATCTCTCGTCAAACAAGCCGATATCGCCTTGTATGAAGCAAAGCGAAACGGAAAAAACAAGCTGATGATTTTTGAAGCCAATTAAAAAAGAGCCGGGATTACCGGCTCTTTTTACTGATGCGCTCCCCGAGCTTTTCGGCGAACTTTTTCAAATATAATTCATCTATTTCGTCGAAGCGGTTTGTAATCGGGCTGTCGATGTCAAGCACGCCGATCACTTCGCCGTCTGCTTCAAGCGGAATCACGATTTCGGATTGTGAAGCAGCATCACACGCGATATGACCCGGGAATGCATTGACATCCTCCACGCGTTCGACCTGTTTGTTGGCGTATGCCGTACCGCAGACGCCTTTTCCGAACGGAATCCTGACGCAGGCCGGAAGCCCTTGAAACGGTCCTAACACGAGCTCTCCGTCTTTTGCAAAATAAAAGCCTGCCCAGTTGACGTCCTCAAGCGAATGGTAAAGGAGGCTTGAGGCGTTGGCCAAATTCGCAATCATATCAGGCTCTCCTTCTGTCAGTGCATCCGCTTGTTTAAGCAGGAGCTCGTATTTTTTTTCTTTGCTGCCTTCTGTTTTTTCGACATGAAACATGTTATTTCCCTCACTTTTTATTTGAAAATGCAAAATCGCGGCTTCGCGTGATGTGATTTGTCGAGCACTTTTTACAGGAACAACTCCGAGTGCGTGGAATTGTTTTTGTAAGAAGGGGTGAACAAGATGGGATCAAACTCATTTTTTACCACAAAGGACAGAATTATCGAATCTGCCGTGCAGCTGTTCAACCAAAAAGGGTTTTCGGGAACATCCGTCCGTGAAATTGCAAAAGCAGCGAATGTCAATGTGGCCCACATCTCTTACTACTTTAATGGAAAAGGCGGATTAATGGAACATTTGGTATCCCGTTTTTATGAAGGATATTTGAGAATCCTTGAACAAGGATACGAGCGCCTTCGCGACACAACTGCAAAGGAATGCCTTCTTCAGCTGATTTTTGATATTCTATCGTATCAGCATGAACACCGTCAATTAACTCGATTCGTCTATCGCGAGGTAACGATCGATTCGACGCTGATTCGTGAAGTGATGTCGACATATTTAACAAAAGAAAAATACATTCTCCATTTGATCATTGAAAAAGGAAAAGAGAACAGAGAATTTTCTCATTTTCCCCTTTCGCATTTTATGATCCAGTTGAAATCGCTTTTGACGATGCCCTATTTGCAGCCTCAGTATATTTCTGAGGTGCTGTATTTGCAGCCCCACGAACCTTACTTTTACAGGGCGTATTATCAAGAGGTCAAAACATGGATCATCAGCTTGTTTGACAGGAAACAGGAACAGATTGCCGCTATTTAGCGATTTGTTCAAAACGCTTATAGCCAAACCCGGCATCCTTTGCTTGATGGGCATCAGACCCATAAACAAGCGGGATGTTTTTTTGTTTGGCTTCTTCGATCATCCACTCCTCCAAATAAATGTCCCCGGCATGGGGTTTGCGGAGGCCTGACGTATTGAAGTCGAGTTCAAGCCCGCGTGCTGCCGCTTCTGTCAGACATGAGGACGCCAATTGGCGGACCTTTTCTGACATGGTATATGGAAAAAGTTTTACAAATTTTTTAACCAATGTAATATGACCGATTCGTTTTGGCTTAAAGACGCCGAGCGATGATACAATAGAAGAAAAGATTTCCTGATAGTATGCGAGATACACCTCTTCGATCGTTCCATAATGCCTGATCAGTTGTTGAAACGCGGCTTCATCATAATCAAGGCAGATATGCGACTCACCCGCCGGCAAAAAGTGAACCGACAGGATGCCGTCGTCAAGAACCGGGCCGAAATCATCAAGAAATGACTGGATTTCGCGTTCAAAGGCGCGGATATAGTCGACTTCAAGACCGATTAAAATATCGATTTGCCCTTCATATTCTTTTTTCAGCGCCGCAAGGCTTTTCAAATAGCGCTCCAGTGACGCCATCGGCATGGCGCTGTCCTTCTCGGGTGTCGGGTCAACGAAAGAAGGCGGCAGGGGGGCATGCTCTGTAAAGGTAACGGAATGAAATCCTTTTTTGCATAATTCTTCTATATATTGTCTGAATTCATCCTTTGATCCGTGAGGGCAAAAAGGAGAGTGGACATGAGCGTCTCGTTTCAGCATAATGTCACCCCGTAAAAAAATAGTCAGATGTTGTCACTTTGATGTAAAAAAATTAAAAATTCTGCTCAAAAAATGTTGGTTACATGGTATCATAAGAACAATGAAAACGATAGCTTTACTTCTTTTTTACATAACAATTTTTCAAAATATCATAACCCTGACAGAACAAGTTAAACAGCAAGGGGGCTCATTATGGAGTTTGTCATAGGCTTATTAGCGGCTTTTTTGATTTTATTCGCTGCAGGCTACTTATTCAGAAAAAATATATATAAAGAAATCGACCGTTTAGAAGCATGGAAAATCGAAATCCTCAACCGTTCGATCGTGGAGGAAATGTCGAAAATCAAGCATTTGAAAATGACGGGACAGACCGAAGAATTCTTTGAAAGATGGCGCAAAGAATGGGATGAAATCGTCACATCGCACATGCCGAAGGTCGAAGAGCTGTTGTTCGAAGCGGAGGACTGCGCCGATAAATACCGCTTTCAAAAGTCAAAGCAGGTGCTTGCCCACATCGAAAACCTAATATCTGCGGCCGAGTCCAATATAGAGGACATTTTAAAGGAAATCGCCGACCTCGTTTCAAGCGAAGAGCAAAACCGCAAGGAAATTGAAGATGTGAAAGAACGGTATACAAAGGTGCGCAAAAACCTTTTGGCGTACAGCCATTTGTACGGTGACCTTTACCCGAAAATCGAAGCCGATCTTGACGAGGTATGGGAAGGGATCAAGCGATTCGAGGCCGAAACCGAAGGCGGAAACTACATAGAGGCAAGAAAGGTGCTGCTTGCTCAGGACCGCTTGCTTGAAGAGCTTCAATCACACATAGACGATGTGCCGAAGCTGCTTGCCAGCTGCAAGCAGACCGTACCGCAGGAGCTGCAGAAACTGAGGGCGGGCTACCAGGAAATGATCGACAAAGGCTACAAGCTTGATCACATTCAGATCGACAAAGAACTGGAAAACCTTATGAAGGAACTGAAGCGCGCCGAAGCAGCGCTCATGGCAGACCTCAATCTTGAAGAAGCATCACAGATCGTACAAATGATCGATGAGACGATACAGACGCTGTATAGCGATTTGGAGCATGAGGTCGAAGCTGGACAGCTCGTATTAGGAAAAATGCCGGAGCTGGCTGTCACGCTTGAAAAGCTTGAATCCAGCAAAGAAGAAACAAAAGCCGAAACAGAGCTCGTAAAAGAAAGCTACAAGCTGACGACGGGTGAGCTGGAAAAGCAGCAGTCATACGAAAAGCGGCTTGAAACGATCAACAAGCAGTTTGAGCAGGTGAAGGAAAGGCTTGATCAGAAGCATGTCGCTTACTCCCTCTTAAAGGAAGAGCTGCTGGACATCGAAAAGCAGATCGAAACGGCTCAAAAAGAGCACGATGAATACAGGGAAATGCTCCAATTGCTGCGAAAGGAAGAGCTTCAGGCAAGAGAGCTTCTTGAACAGTTGAAGCACACCGTCAAAGATACGGCAAGACGTCTGGAAAAAAGCAATGTTCCGGGCATTCCCCAGTCATTGACGGAACAGATTCAAGCGTCCCGCTCCGTCGTTTTGAGAGTGAATGAACAGCTTGATGTACTGCCGTTAAACATGGATGCCGTCAATGAGCGGCTGAAAGAAGCCGAAAAACTTGTCACTGACGTGCAAGAGCAGACGGAGGATCTTGTTGAAAAAGTGTTGATGACCGAACGCATCATTCAGTACGGCAATCGCTTCAGAAGCCAGAACCATATGCTTTCAGAGCAGCTGAAAGAAGCGGAAAGGCGCTTTTATTCATACGATTACGATGAAGCGTTTGAGATTGCCGCAAGAGCGGTGGAAAAAGCCTCTCCGGGTTCTGTGAATCGCCTGAAATCGCAGGCCGATCAGCCCGAAAGCTAAAAGCCGGCATTGTTTAAAACGATTCCGGCTTTTGTTTTCACAAAAGGCACAAAAAGCCCCCCTTCTTTTTGGAAGGGGGGCTTATCATTTCAGCTGACTTTCTTTAAACGGTCCGGACTAACAGGGATAAAGAAAGTCAAAATGTAACCGATCGCTGCGCCGATAATGGCCGGGATGAGCCAGCCGATTCCGACGCTGAATAATGGAATGTGCGCGCCTAAAAATTTGTTTAGCGCTCCTAATGGAATGCTCGCGGCATTCAAGCCGTCGATAATGCTGAAAATGCCTGTTGCGAAAAGCGCTCCGATATACACTTCGCGCCGTTCGTTAAACAGTTTGTCGATAAACGAAAGGAATACAACGACGATCGCAAGCGGATAAAGCGCTGAAAGAATCGGCACTGAAAGCGAGATGATTTCATTCAATCCGAAATTCGCGATCACCAGGCTGAACAGCGAGACAATGATTACAACGGTTTTGTAGGAAAGACCCGGAATCAGCTTTGAAAAATATTCTCCGCACGAAGAGACAAGTCCGACGCTCGTTGTCAGGCAGGCGAACAAAATGGCAACCCCGAGGACGACATTACCAAATGAGCCGAACAAAAAGGTGGAAGCCTTAGATAAGACGGCTCCTCCGTTATCGAGTGATCCGACCGTCTCAACGCTTGTCGCTCCAAGATAAGCAAGTGATACATACACCAGCGCAAGTCCAACTGCAGCCACAACCCCGGCTTTGATACAGGAGGCCGCGATTGATTTTGGATTTGTCACGCCGCGCTCTTTTACTGCTGAAATAACGACGATGGCGAAGACGATCGACGCAATGGCGTCCATTGTTTTATAGCCCTCTAAAAATCCGGTGAAGATCGGAGCGGACTTATATGCTTCCGTAACAGGACCAATGCTGCCCATCGGCGTAACGATTGCTTTGATTACGAGTATAGCGATGACTGCCAATAAGATCGGTGTTAAAATTTTGCCGATGCGGTCAACAAGCTTGCTCGGATTTAAAGCCAGGAAAAAAGTGATACCAAAGAAAATCAGGGTAAAAATAAAAAGGTAAATCCCTGATGAATGGCTGCCTAAAAACGGTTCAACGGCAATGACGTACGAAACGGTTCCCGTTCTTGGAATCGCAAACAGCGGTCCGATCGTCAAGTAAATGCAGACAATTAAAATGGTGCCAAAGACGGGGTGAGCTTTATCCGCCAGCCCTTTTGCACTGCCGGTAAGGGCTACGGCAATCACGCCGAGAAGCGGCAGGCCGACGCCTGTCAGCAAAAAACCGATGATGGCCGGCCATACGTTTTCTCCCGCAGCTTGGCCGAGCAGGGGAGGAAATATCATGTTTCCCGCTCCGAAAAAGAGAGCGAACAGCATCAAACCGATCGCTAACGTTTCCTTAGCGGATAGGGCAGTTTTCATTAAAAAGACCTCCTGTTATTGTTAAAATTTTCTGTCAATTATTTTTGCGATATAATATGACAAAAGTCCATAAACTATTATATTTTAAAAATCAGATAAGTCAAACATTTATTTTAATTTTCAATTTCGGGTTGATATGATAACATATACAGTCATGAAAAAGAACGTTCAATTCCAAAGGAGAAGATTATGATTTATCTTGATAACAGTTCGACAACTCAACCTTATCGTGAAGTGTTGCAAACGTATGAACAAGTCAGCCGGCGTTTCTTCGGCAATCCATCCTCGCTGCATCACCACGGCGTGGAAGCCGATCAATTATTGGCTGAAGCAAGAAAACAAATCAAATCGGCTTTGTCTGTCAACAATTATGACGTCGTTTTTACGTCAGGCGCTTCAGAAGCCAATAATATGGCGCTGAAAGGCATTGCGCTTGCACACGGCCAAAAAGGAAAGCATATTATCACTTCTTCCATTGAACATCCTTCTGTTTCCGAATCTTTGGAACAGCTGAAAACCGCGTTCGGTTTTGACATTACGTATCTTCCCGTCGACGGTCAGGGACGCGTGTCGCTTGAAGAGCTCGAAAAAGCGATCACGAAAGATACGATTCTTGTCAGCATTATGCATGTTAACAATGAAACAGGCGTCATTCAGCCTGTCGGGGACATTGGGAACATCGTTAAAAGGACGAGCCGGGCGTTCTTTCACGTCGATTTTGTTCAAGGGATTCACAAGGTTCCGCTGGACATCGCCAGTGCAAAGATCGACCTTTGCACAATATCCGGCCATAAATTCCACGGCTTAAAAGGGACCGGAGCTCTCATACTAAAAGAAGGAATGACCCTTTTTCCGTTAATTTCAGGGGGCGAACAGCAAAACAGCAGAAGGGCCGGGACAGAAAACACAGCCGGCGCGGTAGCGCTCGCAAAAGCAATCAACTTATCAGCAAAGGATTACTTCGATTATATAGAGGAGATGAAAGCGGCAAAAGCGGATTTCATCAAACAGCTTAAAGGTTTGGAAGGCGTGATGTTAAATACGCCTGAAGATGCGAGCGCACCGCACATCATCAACTTTTCCGTTCCGGGAATTAAAGCTGAAGTCCTCTTGCATATGCTCGAGGAACGGGGTATTTTTGTATCGACGACATCCGCATGTTCATCAAAGCAGCATAAGCCGAGCAAGGTGCTGATGGCTATGGGAAAAGGGGAGCAGGCGGCCGAAAGCAGCATCAGAATCAGCTTAACATACCGGGGAAACAAAGGGGTTGTCGAGCCGTTTATGACAGCTCTGACAGAAAGTGTACACAAACTAAAAGGAATTATGAGGTAGAGAAAAAATGAAATATGACTACATGTTAATCCGCTTTGGCGAAATTTCAACAAAAGGAAAAAACAGACGCCTTTTTGTCGATCGTCTGAAAAGAAACATCAAAATGGTTTTGCGAGATTTCAGAAACATCCGTTATGAAGCAACAAGGGACAGAATGACGCTCACATTAAACGGCGAGGATGCCGAATCCGTAACCGCCCGCTTAAAAAACGTTTTCGGCATTCAATCGTTCAGCCTCGCCGTCAAATGTCCGACAGACTTGGAGAGCATTAAAGAGACGGCCCTTGCATCCATAGAAGAGCAATACAAGGCCGGTGACACGTTCAAAGTATCAACAAAAAGAGCGTATAAACAGTTTGAATTAAACACCAATGAAATGAATTCCGAAATCGGCGGACATATTTTGCGGAATACTGAAGGCCTGACCGTTGACGTTCACTCGCCTGACATTCACTTGCGGATCGAGATCAGGGAAGATGCGACTTATTTGACGTTCCGCGATGAAAAAGGAGCGGGGGGGCTTCCCGTGGGCAGCGGAGGAAAAGCGATGCTGATGATCTCGGGCGGCATTGACAGCCCTGTCGCCGGATTTTATGCGCTGAAGCGCGGCCTTGAAATTGAGGCTATTCACTTTTTCAGTCCGCCGTACACGAGCGAGCGCGCCAAGCAAAAGGTGATCGACCTTACCGAAAAGCTGACGGCGTTCGGCGGGGACATCAAACTTCACATCGTGCCGTTCACAAAAACGCAGGAGCACATTCAAAAGCAAATTCCCGAAAACTATTCGATGACGGCAACCCGAAGGCTGATGCTGCAGATCGCAGACAAAATACGCGAACAAAACAACGGCCTCGCCATTTTTACGGGAGAAAGCCTCGGACAGGTGGCAAGCCAAACGCTTGAAAGCATGTATGCGATCAATGCGGTGACGAATACGCCGGTTTTGCGCCCGCTGATCGGAATGGACAAAACCGAAATCATCGAAAAGGCGAAAGAGCTCGGCACATACGACATCAGCATCAGGCCTTACGAAGACTGCTGCACGATCTTTACTCCGTCAGCGCCGAAAACGCGGCCTAAAAAAGAAAAAATCGAGCACTTTGAAAGCTATACAGACTTCGAGCCTCTCATCCAGGAAGCGGTAGAAAAAACGGAAACGATCGTTTTAAGCGGCAAAACGGAGGCGAAAGAGAAGTTCGCCGACTTATTTTAAAGGCACATTCCTTAAGGTCGATATCGTCTGTTTTGCATACAATTACCAAACATTCTTTGCATGAAGTCATGTGTTTCTACACAATCTATACTCACAAGGAGGTGAGAACACATGGCTCAAAACAACAGACAAAGCAATTCTAACCAACTATTGGTTCCAGGAGCTGCTCAAGCTATCGACCAAATGAAATTCGAAATCGCTTCTGAATTCGGTGTTAACCTTGGAGCGGAAACTACTTCTCGTGCAAACGGTTCAGTTGGAGGAGAAATCACTAAACGTTTAGTTTCTTTCGCTCAGCAACAAATGGGCGGAGGCACACCTCAGTAACTTAAAAATTAAACAAGTAATGGATAATGAGTGGGGTTTTTTCCCCACTCTTTTATTGTGCGAAAAGAACATGTCAGCAGTACACACTCTTTATATCTGCCGAACATACTGTATTTTCATGGGACAAATCATTTTAGAAAATACACAATATTGTTTATAATGAAATGATGGCAAATGTGAGGAGAGGAAATCGTTGAAAAGAGAAGATTTGATTGCTCCAGAGAGGTATAATGCGGTTGATGAGATTGAAAAATTCAATGCTTTTCCAAATAAGACGGCTTTAATCTGGGAAGATGAATCAGGTAGGACAGCTTCCTGGACATATCGGACGCTGATCGATAAAACAAACAGGATAGCCAGCGTTCTCGCCGACTCCGGTTTGCAAAAAGGCGATAAGCTGATCGTAATGATGCCGCGCGTTTTGGAAACCTATGCCGTATATATGGCGATTCTAAAAGCGGGAATGGTTGTCATTCCTTGTTCTGAGATGCTTCGTGCAAAAGACTTGGACTACAGAATCGGGCATGCCGGTGTGAAAGGCGCCATTATTTATTCTTCGTTTATTAATTCTTTAGAGGGAGTTCAGTCCAAGGAAAAGCTGAATACTTTCTCTGTCGGGGAAAATGAAGCTGGATGGCCGGATCTTCTAAAAGAGATGGAAACGAGGGACGGAGCATCCTTTCAAGCGGCAGATACGAGCCGCGACGATATCGCGTTTTTATCATATACATCCGGAACGACGGGCCAGCCAAAAGGCGTTGTTCACACACACGGCTGGGCGTATGCCCATTTAAGAACGACGGCTTCCGCCTGGCTTGATATCAAAGAAGATGACCTCGTTTGGGCAACGGCCGGCCCAGGTTGGCAAAAATGGCTGTGGAGCCCGTTTTTGGCTGTGCTGGGAAGCGGAGCGACAGGATTTGTCTACCACGGAAAATTCGATCCAGAGACATATTTGTCGTTAATGGAACGTTATCGGATCAATGTGCTTTGCTGTACGCCGACAGAGTACCGATTTATGGCAAAGGTCAATAATCTGTCAGGCTGGGATCTTTCTTCTATCCACAGTGCCGTTTCGGCGGGCGAACCTTTAAACCGGGAAGTCATCGACGCGTTTAAAAAGCATGTAAACGTTGAAGTGCGGGACGGCTATGGACAAACGGAAAACACTTTGCTCGTCGGCGTCCTGAAGGGAATGAAGGTCAAACCGGGCAGCATGGGTAAGCCAACCCCGGGCAACATCGTCGAAATTATAAATGAAGACGGGGACATCTGCGAACCCGGCGAAACGGGGGATATCGCCGTCCATATCAGTACGCCGGCCCTTTTCAAAGAATATTATAATGACCCTGAGCGGACGCTTCTTCAAAGAAGAGGGGATTACTTCATCACCGGCGATAAAGCGAGGAAAGACGAAGAAGGCTATTTTTGGTTTGAAAGCCGAAACGATGATATTATCATCAGTTCCGGCTATACGATCGGCCCTTTTGAAGTCGAAGATGCGCTGATCAAACACTCGCGTGTAAAAGAATGCGCCGTTGTCGCAAGTCCTGATGAAATCAGAGGAGCCATCGTCAAAGCGTACGTTGTATTAAAGGATTGCTCCGGAGACGAAAGCCTGGTAAAAGAGCTGCAAAACCATGTCAAGGCATTAACGGCTCCGTACAAATACCCGCGGGAAATCGAATTCATCGACCAGCTTCCTAAAACCTCTTCGGCGAAAATTAAACGCTTTGAATTAAGAAACCGGGAGCTTGCCCGAAAAACGAAAGGAAACCGCTAAACGGCAAACTTTTAATGACAGGGGGGATCTCCTTTGAGTCGTAACTCACTCCGAAACATCGAGAAGGAAATCGCGCTTCTGGTACGCTTGACTACGGCCTACAGTCCGCGGTTCGGAAATTTGGATCGTTCAGAATACCTGCTTTTGAGCGAACTTGACAGCGAAAGTCCTCTTGCGATCAATACATTGGCCGACAAGCTGATGCTGAATCTTTCGACTGCAAGCCGGCAAGTTTCGGCCCTTGAGCGGAAAAAACTGATCAGGCGTTTTCCAGATCCGCAAAACGGCCGGATCAGCCTTGTGGAGATGACTCAGGAAGGAATTGATAAGCTGCATAAGGTGCAAAAGGCCCGCTACGATGTGTATGCCGAGGTTCTCCAAGAATGGCCGGATGAAGAGCTTACCGTTCTGGAGGCCAATTTAACCCGGCTGAACCGGGATTTCAAAAAATGGAGCAAATAAAGAAAGACTGCTGATCCAAAAGTCAGCGGTCTTTTTGCCGATTTAAACATTGATTTATGTGAGAAAGAGAGTATAATTAACTTGTATTATACAACTTGTATTATGAAATATATTTCAGCGAAAGGAGGAAACGGATATGAATCATTCCGATGCTGCTGAACGGGATGCTAAAAACAGCATTCCGAAATATTTAATTATAACGGTATTAACGATATGTTCGATCGGACCGCAATACTTTCTCAATCTTTCATACACCTTGAACCAAATCGTCATACAAAACGGACTTCATTTGACGTCCCGCGATATGCTGATGCCTTCAATTTTGTCAAATCTCGCTTTTGCCCTCGGGGTACCGCTCGGACGCGTTTTTTCAAAAAGGTACGGGACCAGGTCCATCTATCTGACCTTTGTCTTCGTTTTTTTATGCGGTTCGCTTATTGATGTTTTCTCAACCGGATTAATTTCCCTTATGGCTGGAAGGACGATTCAAGGCTTAAGCGCGGGAATGTTATTTTTGACGATTTTGCCTGTTAAATTGGTTTCATTCCCGAACAAGATCAGAAATCTGTTTTTATTTTTTGTGATCAGCGGCTTGTTCGGTTCATCTGCTGTCGGTGCTTTTTTCGGCTCTTTATCGCTGAGTTATGATGCATGGCGATGGGTATATGTGATCAATATTATATTTCCGGTTCTTTGTCTGGCTGTCGGGTTTTGGACGCTGCCGAAACAAAAACCGGATCAGCGCGAAAAGCAGCCGACTGATAAGACCGGTGTATTTTTGCTGACCCTTCTGATGTCGGTGCTGGCGTTTCCGCTCATTCACCTGCAGGAAGAAGGCTTTTCATCTGTTTATGTATGGCCTTTCTTTATTGGTGCATTCATTTTACTCATCCTGTTTTTTATAACCGATTGGCGCGCAGAGTTTCCTTTGGTGCCGTTTCATTCATTATGGTCTGCGAAATCGGTTTCGGGAACGATCATGGCAGTAGCCTCCCATATTGCACTGATCGTCGCCCTGGCCGGAATCAACGGTTTTCTGCAAAACATTGCCGATGTTTCATTTGCATACCTCTCATGGTTTTATATTTGGTTTTTCATCGGCATTTTGACAACTGCCGTATTCAGCACATTGCTTTATGACAGGCTTGGCGCCGGGGTGCTCGGCTGTATCGGCTCGCTTGCGATGATTGCGGTCGGCCTCTCATGGAGAACGGTCGAACCGGAAGTTTCGATGCATACCCTGTATATTCATGCGGTTTGCCTTGGAGGCGGCGTCAGCATGGTATTGGTATCAGGAGCTTTGGGAACAGCGCTTGCAGGCGATATTCATAAAGCCTCAAACCGTTCGGTCTCGCTTCATTTCATTCGGAATTTCGCCGGCGCGGCGGCAGCGCCCGTGCTCGGCTGGTTTGCATCAATGAAAAACGCCGTCCATTATGAAACGATCAGGGATCAAGTCAGCGGGGCCGATCCGGGAAATTCAACTGGAATTATCCAAATTGATCCACCGCTTTATGAATAGCGGACTTCCGTTAGGAGAGGCGAAACATATGGCGGCTTATACCGTAGCGGCAAACGCAAAAAAAGCGTCCGCCCTCGGTGCCTATCACGACCTTTTTACGATTTTGCTCTGGCTTGGCGTGATCATGCTGGCTGCTTCAATTGGAAAAGCGGCTACAGGAAAAGGAAGATCGCTCGTTCAAAAAAAGAAACGGCTTCATCTTCCTGATCCAAACATACATCAACATAAGGAGATGGGTTAGAATGAGCAAAGGACGTTTCATCATCACCAATATGTTGGAGTGATCATCATTTTGGCGCTTCTTGCAGGAGGCGGGTATTATTACTATCAAAATCACAACTACGTGACGACAGATGAAGCAACAGTATATGCTGATATGACGAATGTGACGGCTCCGGCATCCGGACGCTAAAAGGCTGGAAAGCTAAAGAAGGAGACGATGTATCCCGCGGTCAAAATTTGGGGGAAGTATTCGATGGTCAACAGCCGGTTCCCGTCGATTCTCTTTCAGAGGGAAAACTGATTAAAAACAACGCCGTCAATCATCAATCCGTTCAGGCGGGGGAGGTCATCGGCCAAACCGCCGACATGGACCATCTGTATATTATTGCAAACATTAAAGAAACCGAACTGCACGAAATTGAAAAAGGCGATAAAGTGAATATTACCGTTGACGGTGATCAGGACACAACATTCGAAGGGGAAGTGAAGGACATCGCCAAAGCGACAAACTCTGCATTTTCAATGTTGCCGGAGAATACGAGCGGAAACTATACAAAAGTGACTGAGAAAGTGCAGGTTAAGATCTCTATCGATCATCCTTCTTCAAACGTGCTTCCCGGCATGAATGAAGAAGTTAAAATTTCGATATAACCAAAAATAGGCAGGTGCTTGGCACCCGCCTATTTCATCTTGAAAAGGCTTCCAATATTAAAGAAATGTACGCTTTACTTTTTCCCAGAATGAATTGTCTTTCAGCTTGACGGTTTTCATGACTTTTTCGGACAGGCTGACCTCAACCTTTTTTACATTCATCGTGCTGAATGCTTCGTTATCAAGGCCGATGATCGGATAATCGTTGCCGTCCTGGGCGATTTTAAGCGTCAGCTTACGATCGGCGCTTAGGATAAACGGCGAACCGAGCGTCCTGTAGGTGTTGTTGTTTAATGAAGCGAGCTCAGTCACCTGTATGCATGGAAGCAACGGATCGACAACCGCTCCTTCGACAGATTTATTATAAGCCGTGCTTCCCGTCGGGGTGGATACAATCATTCCGTCCCCGCGGAATGTTTCAAAGTGAAGATCGTCAATATATACATCCATCACAAACGTTTTAATAATGCTTGAGCGGATGGATACCTCGTTCAGACAGTGAAATCGGTTCGTCCCGTCAACCGTCACATCGATGAGCGGGTATTTTCTGACTTCGATTTGTTCCGAGTTTGTCGCTTCGATCATTTTATCTGTATCATGAATATTAAAATCAGCGTAAAGGTGAGCCTTCCCCTTTTTGGCTACCCCTACATACAGACAGTCATCCCTGAAATTCGTTTTTCGCACCGCCTGCAAAAAAGTACCATCGCCGCCGATACTTGCGATAATGTTGGCCTGCCGATGATCGTCGACGACTTGAAATCCGTGTTCTTTGGCAAGCTGCTTCAGCATATTGCACTGTTCATCTGTTTCCGCATTTTGCTTGTAAAAGAAATAAATGTTCCGGCGGTCTGTCACAACCATTCTCCCCTTTGTTTGTGAAATTTAGATTTCTCTGCCATCTAACATATGTGTTAAAATGACCTGTGACCCTAGTTTACCATGTCCTCAGGAGTTTGTTGTATATGAAGCGTCATCATATCGAACTTTTTCTCTTCGTATACGTACTATGACATGCAACATTTTTTTAAAAGGAGGAGAACAAATGAATCCTAAAAGGTGGATAGCGCTTGTGATCGCAGTGGGTATTTTCGGCGTTTCTTTGATCATGAGCCTGATTTTGACGGTATTTGAAAGTTTCAGTGATGACAGCAAGATGCAGTTTGGCCTCACTGACGGCCAGGAAGAAACGGTTTTGGAAAACGGGAGCGGTTCAAATAAAATCGCAGTCCTGGAAGTGAATGGAACGATTCAAGACAATGGCGATGGCTCAAGCCTTCTCGGTTCTGACGGATACAACCACAGATCGTTTTTAAAAATGCTGGAGAGGGCGAAAGATGATTCTGCGGTTAAAGGGATCATTTTACGCGTGAATTCTCCGGGAGGCGGGGTATACGAAAGCGCTGAAATACATAAGAAACTCGAAGAAATCAAAAAGGATGCGAAAAAGCCGATTTACGTATCAATGGGTTCGATGGCGGCGTCCGGAGGCTATTACATTTCCACCCCGGCAGATAAGATTTTCGCGGCGCCCGACACCCTGACAGGCTCTCTCGGGGTCATTATGGAAGGCATGAATTACAGCAAGCTTGCCGAAAAGCTTGGATTGAAAACGGAAACGATCAAAAGCGGAGAATATAAAGACATCATGTCTCCGACGCGCGATATGACGAAGAAAGAGCGTGAGATCATGCAGTCCATGGTCAACGATTCTTATGAAGGCTTCGTTGACGTAATTTCAGAGGGGCGCAATTTATCAAAAGCCGATGTGAAAAAAATCGCCGATGGACGGGTTTATGACGGACGGCAGGCGAAAAAGCTGCATTTGGTCGATGAACTCGGCTACTACGAAGATGCAGTAAAAGCAATGAAAAAAGACCATAAAGATTTGGCTAAGGCGTCCGTTGTCAGCTACAAAGAATCGACAGGCCTTTCATCGCTCCTTTCGATGAGCGCGAACAAAATATTTAAAAGCGAAGCTGACTTTTTGAATATTAAAGAAGCCATTTCGCAATCCGGCGCGCCGAGACTGATGTATCTTTACGCTAAATAGGAGGGGGACCGAAAAATGGATGTGACTTATGATGGAAAGGATCATAACGAAATATCTGCGCCCGCTGACGTTTCTCAAGCCAAATCGGCCCCGCCTTTGGAGCATGCATACGCCGGTTTTTGGGTCAGGTTTTGGGCGTTTCTGCTTGACGGGATTGTGATCGGCAGTATCAACCGCCTGCTCATATCTCCTGTTTTCAGTTTGCTTCATTTGCCGAAAGAAACAGGGCTTTTCACTTTTTCGCTGTATTCGATTACGTCGGCCGTCGTGTTTTTTGCCTATTTTGCCATTATGACGAAGTTTTTCAAACAGACATTGGGCAAAATGGTATTCGGACTCAAGGTAGTTTCACTTGTTCCTGAAAAAAGGCTTACCTGGGATGTGGTCCTGTTCAGGGAAGTTATCGGCCGCTATATCAACAGCGTGTATATCACCTATCTCATTGTCGGTTTTACGCCGAAGAAACAAGGAATCCACGATTATTTTGCCGACACCGCGGTGATTCACGAAAAGCTGTTTCGGAAAAAGTAAATAAACCATTCAGGAGCCCGGCACCCAGACTGCCGGGCTTTCCTGAGCCATGGCGATCTTCCACGTTTATTTTTTTTGCGTTTATCCCATAATGCCTAGTATAAGAGGAAGTGAAAACATGGTTTACATATGGATAGCAGCCGCCATATCTTTGCTTGCGGCTGTTTGGTTTATGAAAATCCGCGTTTCAATCGAATATGTTCATACACATGACGACGACCGGCTGACCGTTAAGATTCGGACGCTTTTCGGCCTCCTTCATATCAAAAGGGAAATCCCTATGATCAAGGTCAATCAAAAAGATATGACCATTGATGTAAAGGAGCGGATGAGCACTGCTGTCAGCAAAGATAAAAAGAAGCGGAAAGTCGGGTTCAATGACGTGCTTAAAAGTATGCGGCAGATCAAAAACCTTGTCGAACAAATCCGCAATCTTCAGCCGGTCATCCGCAAATTCATGAAGCGCATACATGTAACAAAGCTTGAGTGGACGTCAGTTCTCGGGCTTCCCGACGCGGCTTTGACCGGTATTGCAACGGGCGGTGCCTGGTCCGTCAAATCCGCCTCGATGGCTATGTTGGACAGGTTTTTAAGTTTTGACCGTCGCCCTGAGTATCAGGTGATTCCCGTTTTTAACAGCCCGTCCTCCAAAACGCACCTGACATGTATATTCCATTTTCGCGTTGGACATGCTATAACCGTAGCTTTCAGAATCGTGGTTAATTGGAAAGGGAACATGCGCGGCTTGTTTAAGCTGCCGAAACATCTGTCAGGTTCAACAAAGAAAGACTCATCTGTATAGGAGGAATGGAGTATGGCTGAACATCCAATTCAAGGTTTGATGAAAACCGCCATGGAAAATTTAAAAGAAATGATCGATGTTAATACCATTATCGGAGATCCTGTAGAAACACCTGACGGCAGTGTCATTTTAACCGTCTCCAGAGTAGGCTTTGGATTTGCCGCCGGCGGAAGCGAATTCAGCGGCGCGAAACCTGCGGAATCGAAAGCAAGCGACGGTGAACGGGAACGAAAAGAAGCGAAGCTTCCGTTTGGCGGAGGGAGCGGCGGAGGTGTATCGATCACACCGATTGCGTTTTTGATTGTCGGCACATCAGGCGTAAGAATCCTCCATTTGGATGAAAACACGCACGTCATTGACAAGATTTTAGATTCAGCCCCGCAAACGATCGAGCGGATCCAGCAAATATTTAAGAAAAACGATAAGCAAAAACAAAAAATGAATCAAAAAGATATGCCATTATAAAACAACGCTCTGAAAGTTAACTGTTTTTAGAAGCAGTTAACTTTTTTTCGTCTCAAACTTAAGCTTTGCAGTTTGGCTCAAACTCTTTTATAGTAGAGTCATACATAAGTGAAGGAGGAATAATGATGGCTTCAATAACATTTAAAGGAAACCCTGTAACATTGGTTGGTTCCGAAGTACGCGTCGGCGATCAAGCTCCTGATTTTACGGTGCTTTCCAATTCGCTGGAGGAAGTGACGCTTCAAGACATCAAAGGCACACCTGCGATTATTTCAGTTATACCATCCATTGATACGGGAGTTTGCGACGCACAGACCCGCCGTTTTAACGAAGAAGCCGCAAGCCTCGGTTCAGTGAAAGTGTACACGATCAGCGCGGACCTTCCGTTTGCGCAGGCGCGCTGGTGCGGATCGAACGGAATTGAAAATGTGGAAACATTGTCAGATCACCGGGAGATGTCATTCGGGGAAGCATTCGGCGTCTATATTAAGGAACTGAGATTGCTCGCCCGCGCCGTATTTGTTTTAGACGAAAACGGAAAAGTCGTTTACACTGAGTATGTAAGTGAAGCGACAAATCATCCGGATTACGAAAAAGCGATTGAAGCTGCAAAGTCGCTTGCAAAGTAAAAAGTACGTTAGAAAGGGCTCCAGGTGAACAACTCCCGGAGCTCTTTTCATGGCTTTACATTTTCATAAGGAGAGACATTGCATGCAAAACAACCAAGTAGAAACGATATACGGCTGGCTTGATGATGGAGCGAACATCATCGCCCGCGACCGGGAGATTCCATACATAGAAGCGTTGGCAGATGCCGGAGAAGCGTACTTTCTGGGAGAAGCAAGCCGCACGTTGACAGAAGCGGGCGAACAAAAGATGAAAGAGCTGATCGAAAAAGCGGATTTTTCCCAATGCAGCCACGAATCTATACGAAAAGCCTTTCAGCTTGCGATTCTCAAAGGGCTGAAAAATATCCCGCATCCGAACCGGCAAATGACTCCGGATACGATCGGTTTGTTTATCGGATATCTCGTCAATAAGTTCATGGGCCGCAAAAAAGGACTCACCCTTTTCGATCCGGCGGTCGGCACAGGAAACCTTCTGCTTGCCGTATTGAACCAGCTTGCGGAAACACCCGGCAAAGCCTTCGGTTCCGAGATTGATGATGTACTGATCAAACTCGCCTACGTTCAAGCGAATCTCCAGCAAAAAGAAATTGAATTGTTCAACCAGGACAGCCTGCAGCCCGTTTTTATGGACCCTGTCGATGCGGTCATCTGCGATCTTCCCGTCGGATATTATCCGGATGATGAAAGCGCGCGGTCGTTCCGTCTGAAAGCCGATGAAGGCCACTCTTTTTCGCATCATCTGTTCATCGAACAAAGCCTGACATATACAAAACCGGGCGGATATTTATTTTTCATGATACCGAACCATTTGTTTGAAAGCAGCCAAAGCGAACAGCTCCGGACCTTTTTAAAGGACACCGCGCACATCAATGCAGTCCTTCAGCTGCCGCTTTCGATATTTAAAGATGAAGCACACGCAAAAAGCATCCTTGTGCTGCAAAAGCAGGGAGAAGGGGCAAAAGCGCCGAAACATGTGCTGCTTGCCGAACTTCCGTCCTTCTCCAACAAAGAAGCGATGCTGAAGATGACCGCAAAACTTGACAATTGGTTTAAACAGGAAAAAAGCTAAACAGTCAGAGATGGGATTCTCTGGCTGTATATTTATTTTCAGAAAATAATAAAATCTTTTTGAAAGCGTTAACAATCAGAATCGTACTTGAAAAGGATTCTTTTGAATGTTTAAATGAAAAAGGCAGATATTTTTTGAATTTACTATGAACGATTTATACATATTTTTTATGATCCGGGTTGAACATAAAATAACCGGACTCTAGGTAAAAAGGAGCGTCATTTATGTCCAAAATTATCGCAATCAATGCTGGAAGCTCATCATTAAAATTTCAGCTTTTCGAAATGCCCAGCGAAAAAGTATTAACAAAAGGTTTAGTCGAACGGATCGGGCTGGATAACGGCATTTTTACGATCTCTTTCGACGATCAAAAAAAGAGCGAAACAACAGACATTCCGGATCATTCCGTAGCGGTAAAAATGCTGCTCGGCAAACTGACGGAATACGGCATCATTAAAGACTTAAACGAAATCAACGGCATCGGCCACCGCGTCGTCCACGGAGGCGAAAAGTTCAACGATTCGGTTCTTCTTACAGACGAAACGATTCGCGAAATTGAAGAAATTTCCGATTTGGCGCCGCTTCACAATCCGGCTAACATCGTCGGAATCCAAGCGTTTAAAGAAGTTCTTCCAAACGTTCCGGCCGTAGCCGTTTTTGATACGGCTTTCCATCAGACGATGCCTGAACAGTCATATTTATACAGTCTGCCTTATGAATACTATGAAAAATACGGCATTCGCAAATACGGTTTCCACGGTACGTCTCATAAGTACGTAACAGAGCGCGCTGCTGAGCTTCTCGGACGTCCGCTTGAGGATTTGCGCCTGATTTCCTGCCATTTAGGAAACGGAGCTAGCATCGCTGCTGTTGAAGGCGGCAAATCGATCGACACGTCAATGGGCTTCACTCCGCTTGCAGGCGTGGCGATGGGAACGCGGTCCGGAAACATCGACCCTGCCCTGATCCCATTCATCATGGAGAAAACGGGACAGACTGTTGACGAAGTGGTCAACACGCTTAATAAAAAGAGCGGTCTCTTGGGGATTTCCGGTTTCTCAAGCGATTTGCGCGATATTCAAGATGCTGCCAAAGAAGGCAATGAGCGCGCGGAAACGGCTCTTCAAATCTTTGCAAGCCGCATCCATAAATACATCGGCTCCTATGCAGCAAGAATGAGCGGCGTTGACGCGATCATTTTCACTGCCGGCATCGGTGAGAACAGCGTTGAAGTAAGAGAACGCGTTCTTCGCGGTCTTGAGTTCATGGGCGTGTATTGGGACCCTGCTTTAAATAATGTCCGCGGCAAAGAAGCGTTTATCAGCTATCCGCATTCTCCGGTAAAAGTACTGATCGTTCCGACGAACGAAGAAGTCATGATTGCAAGAGACGTTGTCAGACTTGCAAAATAAATACAGCCTTCCCCCAGGCCAGGGGGAAGGTTTTTTTATATGTTTCAAAAAAACTTTCTCCTTTATAATGAAAAAGATCGCTAAAAAGGAGGCGGATGTAACATGAGTGTCGAAGAACACAAAAAAGAAGCGCCCGACTGCGTGTCCTGCAAGGTGATCACGGTCAGCGACACAAGAACGGAAGATACGGACAAAAGCGGCCGGCTGATGAAAGAGTTTTTGACAGATGCCGGCCACGAAATTGTTTCCTATGAGATCGTGAAAGACGAAAAGGAAGAGATTCAGGCGGCGGTGCTTGAAGGATGCCGCGATGATCGCGTTGAAGCGGTACTGTTAAACGGAGGGACAGGCATTGCAGCGAGAGATGTGACGATCGAATCGATTGCACCGCTTTTTTCGAAGGAGATTTCCGGCTTCGGAGAAATCTTCCGGATGCTGAGCTATACCGAGGATATCGGATCAAGCGCGATTCTTTCCAGAGCATCAGCCGGCGTCATTCAAAACAAAGCCGTATTTGCGACGCCGGGCTCAAGCGGAGCGGTCAAGCTTGCGATGGCAAAACTGATTGTTCCGGAGCTTGCCCACGTGATCAGGGAATTGAGAAAAGACATGCAGAACCTGTGGTGAATATGCTGAATACTGACGAAACTTCATTCATAAAAAATGAATGAAGTTTTTTTTATAAAAAGGTTGAAAAAACGAGACTTCCTTGATAAAGTGTATACATATTAAGTGTATTTTTATTAAATAAAATTTATTTTTATACAAAAGACACCGATGTGAGGGGAGTTTTTCAAAATGACGGAAAAGAAAAAAGTGGTTTTAGCATATTCAGGAGGTCTTGATACTTCTGTTGCGATAAAATGGCTGCAAGAGCAGGGGTACGATGTTGTTGCCTGCTGCCTTGACGTCGGCGAAGGCAAGGATCTCGCGTTTGTTCAGCAAAAGGCGCTTCAAGTGGGTGCAGTCAATTCTTACATGATTGATGCAAAAGAAGAGTTTGCCCGGGAGTTTGCGCTGGTCGCCCTGCAGGCCCACACGATGTATGAAGGCAAATACCCGCTGGTGTCAGCCCTTTCAAGACCGCTGATCGCCAAGAAGCTTGTAGAAGTCGCCGAAAAAGAAAACGCAGTCGCCGTCGCTCACGGATGCACCGGCAAAGGAAATGACCAGGTCCGCTTTGAAGTTTCCATTAAATCGCTGAACCCGAATCTCGAGGTTCTCGCTCCCGTACGCGAATGGAAATGGTCGCGGGACGAAGAGATCGCATACGCGGAAAAGCACGGCATTCCGATTCCGATCAATTTAGACAGTCCGTATTCAATCGACCAAAACCTGTGGGGCAGAAGCAATGAATGCGGCATCCTTGAAGACCCTTGGGCAGCGCCGCCTGAAGGAGCGTATGACTTAACAAAGCCGCTTGAAAAAACGCCTGATGTGCCGGCTGTTGTCGAAATTGCTTTTGAACAGGGCGTTCCGGTATCGATTGACGGTGTGTCTTATACCCTCTCGGATTTGATTTTAAAGCTGAACGAGTTGGCGGGGGAACACGGCGTCGGCCGGATCGACCATGTTGAGAACCGCCTGGTCGGCATCAAGTCCCGCGAAGTTTATGAATGCCCGGGAGCCGTGACGCTGTTGAAAGCGCACAAAGAGCTTGAAGATCTGACATTGGTGAAAGAAGTCGCCCACTTTAAGCCGCTGGTCGAACAAAAAATGGCTGAAGTCATTTACAACGGCCTTTGGTTTTCACCGCTGAAAGACGCCCTTTCCGCTTTCCTGAAGGAAACGCAAAAGCACGTAACAGGCGTCGTCCGCGTCAAGCTGTTTAAAGGCCATGCAATCGTGGAAGGCCGAAAATCCGATTATTCCCTTTACGACGAAAAATTGGCGACATACACAAAAGACGATGCATTTGACCATCACGCGGCAGTCGGTTTTATCGAACTGTGGGGGCTGCCGACAAAAGTAAACAGTATCGTCAAACAGAAGGAGAAGGTTAAAGCATGAAAAAGCTTTGGGGAGGCCGGTTCCAAAAAACACCGGAAAAATGGGTCGATGAGTTCGGAGCATCGATCCACTTTGACAAAACGCTTGTAAAAGAAGATATCTCAGGGTCACTCGCCCATGCTTCCATGCTGAAAAAGTGCGGCATATTGACAGAGGAGGAAGCGGAAAAAATAAAAGAAGGCCTCACATCTCTTTGGCATAAAGCCAAAAAAAACGAGCTCGATTTTTCCGTCGATTATGAGGACATTCATTTAAATATCGAAAAGATGCTCATCGATGAAATCGGACCGCTCGGCGGCAAGCTTCATACGGCGAGAAGCCGAAACGACCAGGTTGCAACCGACATGCACCTTTATTTAAAGGAGCACACCGAACACATCCTCGATTTGATCGCGGCTTTTCAAGGCGTGCTCGTCGAAAAAGCGGAAGAACACGTCGGGACGATTTTGCCCGGCTACACGCATTTGCAGCGGGCACAGCCGATTTCGTTCGCCCATCATCTGCTCGCTTATTTTTGGATGCTTGAACGCGATAAAGAGCGCTACCGCGATTCGCTGAAGCGGATCAATACATCACCGCTCGGATGCGGGGCGCTCGCGGGGACGACTTTTCCGATCGACCGCGAATATTCCGCAGAGCTGCTCGGATTTGATTCGATTTATGAAAACAGCCTTGACGGCGTCAGCGACAGGGATTTCATCCTTGAATTTTTAAGCGCAAGCAGCATTCTGATGATGCATCTGTCGCGTTTTTCTGAAGAAATCATCCTTTGGTGTTCACAGGAATTTAAGTTTATCGAGCTTGATGACACATACGCGACAGGCAGCAGCATGATGCCGCAAAAGAAAAATCCGGACATGGCGGAATTGATCCGCGGAAAAACCGGACGCGTGTACGGCAGTCTGATCGGCCTGTTAACGATTATGAAAGGCCTTCCTTTAGCTTACAATAAAGATTTGCAGGAAGATAAAGAAGGCATGTTTGACACGGTCAAAACGGTAGAAGGAAGCCTGGAGATCTTCGCCGGCATGATCAAAACAATGACCGTCAATCAAAACATGATGAAAAAAGCAACCGAGCAGGACTTCTCAAACGCAACCGAGCTGGCCGATTATCTAGCAAAAAAAGGAATGCCGTTCAGAGATGCGCACGAAGTCGTCGGAAAGCTCGTCTATACGTGTATTGAAAAAGGGATTTACCTCAGCGGCCTTCCGTTTGAAGAATTCCAAAAGGCGAGCGGCCTGTTTGAAGAGGACGTCTATGTCGTGCTCGATCCGCACCATGCCGTCGAAAAAAGGATGAGCGAAGGCGGCACCGGCTTCAAAAAGGTTGAGGAAGCCCTGCAGAAAGCAAAGCAAAAATTGAACAATTTTTAACACTTCGCGATTCGATTCATAACTGAGAAAGCTCAGACGCAAACTACACGTATGAATCGAAAAGAGGGGTGTGGGAATGAAGCAGGATAAGCTAAAACAGGCTTACATGTACGATGCTGACGGGGAAAAGGAAACCGTCCAGCAAATATCTGATGCTTATTTCAGCGGCTTTGTGAGTTATGATGCCGAACAGCCGTCTGATCAAGACGAACAATAGAACCCTTTCGATAAAGCTGGAGCCTGATGGCTTCAGTTTTGTTATTATGATATTGCAAAAATTGCCGGTGCTCAACATGTGATATCCTCCCGATTTTGTAGTAAAGTATAGATAGAAAAGAATATCATGCCAATGATGGTGAATACAGAGAACCAATGCTTGGGAGGGAAAGATGTGCGCCATGCGTTAATTACAGCCGGCTCAAAAGGTTTAGGGCGTAAAGTGACAGAAGCGCTGCTCGAAAAAGGATATTCCGTGACGGTGAACTACAGACGGGATGAAGAAGCTGTCAAGCGCCTGAAAACCGAATGGCGGTCTTGCCTTGACCGATTGCAGTTTGTAAAGGGAGATGTCACGAAAAAGGAAGATTTGCATCACATGGTGAATGCGGCTCTCGAGCGGTTCGGAACAATCGATCTGCTGATTAACAATGCCGGCCCATACATATTTGAGCGGAAGAAGCTTGCCGATTATACTGATGATGAATGGTATGAGATGCTTGAAGGAAATTTGAGCGCCGTCTTCCATCTGTTTAAAGCGGTCGTTCCGGTCATGAGACGCCAGCAGTTTGGACGCATCATCACATACGGATTTCAAGGGGCTGACCATGCTCCGGGCTGGCTGCACCGTTCAGCTTTTGGAGCGGCGAAAGTCGGACTTGCCTCCCTTACCAAAACGATCGCCATCGAAGAAGCGGGCTCAGGCATTACAGCAAACATGGTCTGTCCGGGCAACATCGTCGGGGACATGAAAGAATCCTCGATCACAGACGCCCGTGCTTCCCTTGATCGGGAAACGCCGATTGGCAGATCGGGAACCGGAGAAGACATCGCAAGGATCATTGCATTCCTCTGTGACGAAAATTCGGACTACATCACGGGAACGGTTATTGAAGCAACAGGCGGCCTGAACGTGATTAACCGTCACTCTCACTAAAAAAGTTTTGTTTCATAAAAAACATGAAATTGGGGTGGATATGATGAAAGTGACATACCATGGTCATTCGGTCATTACAGTTGAAACAGAAAATCACCATTTAATTTTTGATCCGTTTCTTTCCGGCAATCCTTTAACAGACTTAAAACCTGAAAATGTTAAAGCAGACGCCATCCTGCTGACGCACGGCCACAGCGACCATGTCGGCGACACCGTGGAAATCGCCAAGCGAAACGACGCGCTTGTCGTCGCTCCGAACGAGCTTGCGGTTTACCTCGGATGGAAAGGCTTGAATGTACATCCGATGCACATCGGCGGTTCGCACCAGTTTGATTTTGGAAAAGTGAAGCTGACACAGGCATTCCACGGCTCCGCTTATACGGAAGAAGACAATCAAAAAATCGTTTATACCGGAATGCCGGCGGGGATCTTGCTGACTGTTGAAGGTAAAACGATTTTTCATGCGGGAGACACGGGTCTGTTTTCAGATATGAAGCTCATCGGCGAGTTAAACCACATCGACCTCGCATTCTTGCCGATCGGCGACAATTTTACAATGGGACCTGAAGATGCAAAACTGGCTGCGGAATGGCTTAGAGCCAAACAGGTTGTTCCCGTTCATTACTCGACGTTCCCGGTCATCGAACAGGATCCGTACGCCTTTGCCGACAGCCTGCCGGGCGGCGTCGGGAAAGTGCTGGAAGTCGGCGAATCGATCGAATTGAAATCATGAAGGCAGCATGGGGCCCCTTGATCGGGCTCCTTTTTTGTATGTAAATCAAAACATGTGCAGCATGATATAATATCATCACGATATACTTTGGAGGATAAACATGAGGGTACTGAAATACGCAATTTTGGGTCTCTTGGATAAAGGCAGTCTGAGCGGCTATGATATGACGAGCCATTTTAAAGCAGAGCTTGGCCAATTCTGGAGCGCGAAGCACAGCCAGATTTACCCCGAGCTGAAAAAGCTTACAGATGAGGGGTTCATCGAATTTGAAACGGTTATACAAGGGGCGAAATTGGAAAAAAAGGTATATTCCATAACAGCCGCCGGAAAACGGGAGCTTCATGAATGGCTGACGGCATATCAGCCGGTTCCTAACACGGTGAAAGATGAATTTATGCTGAAAGCCTATTTCATTTCGGCGATGGAGCCTGGTGAAGCAGAAGGCCTTTTTGCCGACCAGCTCGCCAAACGGAAGCAGAAGGCCGCTTTTTTAAAGGAAAGGCTTGAAAAGCTGAAACAGGAAGCCGGACCGGAGATTTCCTTTCAGTCCCCGCACTTTGGCCACTACCTTGTCCTGACGAGGGCGCTCGAACGGGAAAATGGCTATTGCAACTGGCTAAAGAAGGCGCTGGAGCTGATGAAGCGTAGATGACGGCGGCCATGGGCCCATGAATAGCGTATTTTTATTTTGCGCGGGCCGGATTGCGGCAAAAACGTCCAAGCATTTATAATAAAACCATATCTTGCAGTCAGAGGATGAAGGTGAAACGATTGGCGACAAAACACGAACAGATCTTAAAATATATTGATTCCTTGTCCGTCGGTGAAAAAATTTCCGTCAGGCGGATTGCCAAAGAAATGAAAGTGAGCGAAGGGACGGCTTACAGAGCGATCAAAGAAGCGGAAAACAAAGGCTTCGTCAGCACGATCGAGAGGGTCGGGACGATCAGGATCGAGCAGAAGAAAAAAGAAAATATTGAAAAGCTGACATACGCCGAAGTGGTCAACGTCATCGACGGACACGTACTCGGCGGCAAAGCAGGGCTTCATAAAACGCTGAATAAGTTCGTCATCGGAGCGATGGAGCTCGATGCGATGATGAGATACACCGGAGCCGGCAACCTTTTGATCGTCGGGAACCGGATCGATGCGCACCGCCAGGCGCTTGAAGCCGGCGCCGCTGTTTTGGTAACGGGCGGGTTTGATACCGAACCGTCGATCCTTGAGCTTGCCGACAGGCTTGAGCTTCCGGTCATGTCGACGAGCTATGACACCTTTACCGTCGCAGCCATGATCAACAGGGCGATCTACGATCAGCTCATTAAAAAAGAGGTTGTGCTTGTTGAAGATATATTGACCCCGCTTGAAAAAACAGTCTGCTTATCCCCTCATGAAAGGCTCGAAAGATGGTACGAAAAGAATTTTGAAACGGGCCACGGGCGCTTTCCGGTCGTTGACGACCAGATGAAAATCCACGGCATTTTGACGTCAAAGGATGTTGCAGGATATGACCGCTCCGTGCTTATCGAGAAAGTCATGACGAAAAATCCGATTACGGTCGTCGGCAAAACGTCCGTAGCCTCGGCAGCGCAGATGATGGTCTGGGAAGGAATCGAAGTGCTGCCGGTGGTAGACGAGCGGCAGAAGCTGATCGGCATGATCAGCAGGCAGGATGTGCTAAAAGCGCTACAAATGATTCAAAAACAGCCGCAAGTCGGTGAAAAACTCGATGATATCGTCACAGGCGGATTCAAGGAATCAGACATTGACAAGCAGAATCCTTCCCCCGTTTATCAATATGAGGTCACACCGCAGATGACAAACCATTTGGGAACGATCTCATACGGTGTATTCACGACAATATTGACCGAAGCGGCAAACCGCGTTTTGCGGTCGCGCAAAAAGGGTGATCTTGTCATCGAAAGCATGACGATTTATTTTTTAAAGCCCGTGCAAATGGAGTCTGTCCTTGAGATTAAGCCGCACATCCTGGAAGCGGGAAGAAAGTTCGGAAAAATGGATATTGAAGTTTTTCATCAGGGAGCTCTCGTCGGCAAAGCGATGATGATGGTACAGCTCATGGAAAGAAGCTAAAGGGATCCGGCCGGATGCCGCTCAAGCGTTTTCCCTCTCGTTTTCCTTTGCGAGCAAAGGGACATAATGTTTATAAGCCCTGTATCCGGCCCACATGCTTCCGATTCCGGTCAGAACGAAAACGACCCCGATGGCAGCGCTTAAAGCGCCCCTGTTTAAAAAGAGCTGATTCAGTCCGAAGAACATAATAAAAAGGCCTAAAGACATGCTCGATTTAGCGGACAGGTATTCTTTCAAAAGGGCCCTTTTTGTTCTTACATATTGAATCTTGTAATACACATAAACAATCGCTGAAACCACAATGAAAAAAACAAAAAACGGCATATTCGACATCCTCCATTGTAAGTTTTACAAACCCATTGTATACATAAACGGGTTTGCTTTCTACAATAAAAAGTCATGACTTTCACTTTCCACCAACTACAGTTTATGATTTAATGGTTAAAAATAAATGTAAAGAAGGGGCACGGCATGAAAAAAGAAATCATCAGAACCATATCATTATATGACACTATCATTATACATAGACATGTGAGGCCTGATCCTGATGCCTACGGATCCCAGTGCGGCCTTACGGAAATCTTGAAAGCAACCTATCCCGAAAAAAATATTTTTGCGGTGGGGACGCCAGAGCCGTCTTTGTCATTTTTATATACGCCGGAAACAATCGAAGACTCCGTCTACGAAAATGCCCTTGTCATCGTTTGCGATACGGCAAATCAGGAAAGAATTTCAGACTCCCGCTACAATATGGGCGCAAAGCTGATTAAAATCGACCACCATCCGAACGAAGACCGGTACGGCGATCTGATCTGGGTCGATACGGATGCAAGCTCAACGAGCGAAATGATTTATGAATTGTATTTGGCCGGGAAAGAAGCGGGATGGAAGCTTCCGGTCAAAGGGGCCGAGCTGATTTATGCAGGCATCGTCGGCGATACAGGGCGTTTTCTGTTTCCGAACACGACCAAGAAGACATTGAAATATGCGAGCGAGCTCATCGAATATCCTTTCTCGTCTCAGGAACTTTTTAATCAATTGTATGAGACAAAGCTGAATGTTGTGAGGCTGAACGGATACATTTATCAAAATGTTTCATTGACGGAAAACGGCGTTGCCTCTGTGCACATTACAGAAGACATATTAAAGCAGTACAATATTACGCCGTCTGAAGCATCGCAGCTCGTCAGCACGCTTGGCAATATTTCCGGAATTAAGGCATGGGTGTTTTTCGTCGAGGAGGCCGATCAAATCAGGGTAAGGCTGCGGTCGAAGGGGCCGATTGTAAATGAAGTCGCGAAAAAATACAACGGCGGAGGCCATCCTCTGGCGGCCGGCGCTTCCATTTACGACTGGAAAGATGCCGAACGCGTCATTGCCGACTTGGAGCACATATGTAAAGAACAAAAATAAGAGGGGATACCCTCTTTTTTTGTGCTGTCTGAATGGTAGCGTTTGCATTTGCAGACAAACAAAACAACGCACATCGCCGGTTTTCATGCGTGTTCATCATGCGGGCGGCCCTCCGTGATTTCGCCTATTCGGGTATAAACCAAGATCCGAAATCCGTCACATCTTCATATACGCTGATGTTTTGTGCCTTTAATTCTTTTTTGATAAGGGACGCGAGAATATCAGTTTCCGCATAAGCCGAATAGCCCAGCTTAATCCGGTTGACTTTATCTCTTGCCAGCTGATGGTAACTGTAAATGTACATTCTGCTTTCCTCCCTTTTTCGATTGTCATCATATCATGTAATGACAGTTTAAAATAAAAAATGGAAAAAAGCGACGAAAGTCTTTAAATAGTTAAAAAAAATCCATATTTTTATTCGGAAAAAGAAATTTTGATCTCGACGGAAAGCCTCGTATAAATCGTCAGCTCCGTAACCTTTGCTTTGTAGGTTTTATCGTTGATCGTGTACACTTTGTTTTCAATCGTCCGTTTCAGAAGCTCCCTCGTTCTGTAAACACTTTCGATGTCCTTCGTAATGACGTCGGAAATATTATCTTTAATATTCTCTTCAACATTCATCTGGTCAGGCTGGGACAGCTTGTATTGCTTGGCGTTTACAAGCTTGACGTCAACGCTTTGGATCAACAGCTTTCTTTTGTTGTCTTCATTCAGTTTATGGAGATCCTCCCGGTAAATGTCGATTTGTTTATTCAAATCCGTGATTCGTTCCTTCTGCTGGCGTATCATGATAACCTGTTTCTCCTGGAATGTGCCGTACGTAAACAGGAATACGAGCCAGCTGATTACTGCTCCGCACATGATTCCCGCGAAAAAACGCTGCCAGCCCGGCTTTTTATGATAAGGAGGGACCCTCATGATGAAATATGCTCCTGTGTGAGCCAGTTGATGATCAGAAATCCCGTCTGCGCTCCTCCCATTGCCGAAAGGATCAGAAGAAGCTGCTTCACGATGTCTCTCGTATTGCCTTCGATGATGCCTCGTTCAAAGCTGTAGACCGCATCGAACGTACCGCCGATTGCGGCCACCAATGCCCAGATCTTAAGACGGTTTGCAAGACTCGTAATAATCGTTAAAGGCGGCTGGCCTGACAAATAAGCGCCGATTCCGCCGATTAATGCACCGCCGAGAAGAACGCCGAGCGCGATAAAGTAGCAGCTGATAAAGTTTGGAAAAAAAGGCTGTTCCGGGTCCATTTCGATCACCTCACCTTTTAACACTATATGGACAATGTAAGACAAGTATGAATGATACGGGGAGAAAGAACATTTGTTTCTAATTCATTCACATCATATAATGAAAGGAGATTGCTCGAAAAGGAAGGGGTGACAGAATGCCTTTTGTTCACCTGCAAGTACATAGCGGCTACAGTTTATTAAGCAGCGCCGCCTCTGTGGAGGATCTCGCTGCCAAGGCCGAAGCGCTCGGATACGGCGCGATGGCCCTGACGGACGATGAGGTCATGTACGGGGCGGTTGAGTTTTATAAAGCATGCAAAAAACGCGGGATTAAGCCGATCATCGGGCTGACCGCTTCAGTTCTTACAGATGAAAAAGAACAGCTTGCATATCCGCTCGTTCTTTTGGCTAAGACGAATAAAGGATATCAAAATCTGCTGAAGATCAGCAGCGTGCTGCAGTCAAAATCAAAATCAGGCATAAAAGAAAAATGGCTGAAAAGCTATCATGAGGATATTATCGCGCTCACAACTGGCGAAACGGGTTATATTGAAACGCTGTTAAAAGGCGGGGAGACCGAAAAGGCAAAAGAAGCCGCACTCCGGTATCAAGCGATTTTCGGCGAGGAGCACTTCTATTTGTCCTACCAGCCGTATAAGGCCGATCCGCTTCTTTCCGAGCGCATCCTGGAGCTTTCGCAGGAGGCGGGAATTCCAATTGCTGCCACCGGAGATGTGCGATACATCGAAAAAGAGGATGTTACGGCTTACACCTGCTTAAAAGCGATTAAAGCTGGGGAGAAACTCGGGGAATCGGTTGAGGATCAAGGCGATCTGCACCTTGATCTGAAGCCTGCCTGTGAAATGCTGGATATTTACCGGAATCACCCGGATGCGCTCGAGAATACCGTCAAGATCGCAAATCGGTGCCACGTCGATTTAAGCCTCGGCCAGACGCGTCTTCCGAAGTATCCGGCTCCCGGCGGCAAACACGCGGATGAATTTTTAGCAGAGCTTTGTTTTGAAGGACTTTCCAAGCGGTTTGTCTCGCCTTCCCGTAAATACGTCGAAAGGCTCGAATACGAGCTTTCCGTCATTAAAGACATGGCGTTCAGCGACTACTTCCTCATCGTCTGGGACTTTATGAAATTCGCACACGAAAACGGCATCATCACCGGCCCGGGCCGCGGATCTGCGGCAGGGTCTCTTGTCGCCTATACGCTGTTTATTACAGATGTCGATCCGATCAGGCACAAGCTTCTGTTTGAACGCTTTTTAAATCCGGAGCGGGTCACGATGCCCGATATTGACATCGATTTTCCGGATACGAGAAGGGATGAAGTCATTCAGTATGTGAAAAATAAATACGGCGCTATGCACGTCGCCCAGATCATTACATTCGGGACACTGGCCGCAAAAGCAGCGCTCAGGGATGCAGGAAGGGTGATGGGCATCAGCCCGAAAGAAGCCGACCAGCTGGCAAAGCTGATTCCGTCAAAGCCGGGCGTGACCTTGAAAGAGGCGAAAGAGCTATCTCCTGAACTCGCAAGGCGACTTAATGAATCAAGGCGGCTGCAGGACATATTTCAAACGGCCCAGAAAATCGAAGGTTTGCCCCGGCACACTTCCATTCATGCGGCAGGCGTCGTATTGAGCGAGGAGCCGCTCACCAATATCGTACCGATACAGGAAGGTCATGACGGGGTGTATTTAACGCAATATTCAATGGGCCACCTCGAAGATCTGGGCCTTCTCAAAATGGATTTTCTCGGCCTCCGCAATTTGACGCTGATCGAGTCAATCAAATCGCTGATCGAAAAAAAAGAGCGGATCACGATCGATTTCTCCGCTATCCCGTATGATGATGAACAAACATTTCAGCTTTTATCAGCGGGCGACACCACAGGCATCTTTCAGCTCGAATCCGCCGGAATGAGAAATGTGTTAAAGCGTCTCAAACCGAACAGCCTCGAGGACATCGTCGCCGTCAACGCCCTGTACCGGCCCGGCCCGATGGAAAATATCCCGCTGTTTATCAGCAGAAAGCACGGTCAGGCGCCTGTTTTCTATCCGCACGAAGATCTTGAGGACATTTTAAAAGATACGTACGGCGTCATCGTCTATCAGGAACAAATTATGATGATTGCCTCAAAAATGGCAGGCTTCAGATTGGGGGAAGCCGACCTTTTGCGGCGGGCCGTCGGCAAAAAAAACAAGGAAATTCTCGATACAGAGAGAAATCATTTTATAGATGGATGCCTGAAGAAAGGATATTCCGTTAAATCGGCAAATGAGGTATATGATCTGATCGTCAAATTTGCCAATTACGGCTTCAACCGCAGCCATGCGGTCGCCTACAGCATGATCGGCTACCAGCTCGCTTATTTGAAGGCCCATTTTCCCCTGTACTTTATGTGCGGCCTTTTGACGAGTGCAATCGGCAATGAGGAAAAGCTCGCCGAGTACATCTATGAAGCAAAGGGTAAAGGGCTTCGCGTTCTGGGGCCTTCGATCAATAAAAGCGGCTACCCGTTCACTGTTGAAAACGGAGCGCTCCGCTACAGCTTAAGGGCCGTGAAAGGCGTCGGAATATCGGCCGTAAAAGAAATATACAGGGCGAGAAAGGAAAAGCCGTTTGCGGACCTGTTTGACTTTAGCGTCAGGACGTCTGCAAAAAGCGTCAACCGCAAGACGATAGAGGCTCTCATATTTGCCGGAGCGATGGATGAATTCGGGGAAAACCGCGCCACCCTGCTCGCTTCCGTAGACATCGCTCTGGAGCATGCCGAGTTGTTTGCGGGGGACAGTGAGCAGCTTGGATTTTTTCTCGATGAAGCGCTGACCATCAAACCGAAATATGCGAAAACGGAAGAGATGCCGCTCGTCGATCTGCTTGCCCGCGAAAAAGAGACGCTCGGCATTTACTTTTCAGACCATCCGCTGACCGTCCACCGCACCATGCTGGACCATGCTGGCGCCCTTCCGATCATTCAGCTGACCGGAAACAGCCGGACGAAAGCCGCTCTCGGCGCTCTTGTAACAAAGATGAAAACGATACGGACGAAAACGGGGCAAACGATGGCATTTCTCGAATTAAGCGATGAAAGCGGGGAGATGGAAGCGGTCGTGTTTCCCGAACAGTTCAGACGGCTTTCTCCGATATTGGAAGAAGGGGTCACGCTTTACGCCGAAGGGCGGCTTGAAACAAGGAACGAAAAACGCCAGCTTATCATCGCCAGGGCTTCTCTCCTTGAGGCGCTGCATACGGAGAAAAAGCCTGCTGTTTATATCAAGGTTGAAGAACATCAGCATTCCCAGGAGATCCTTGAAAAAATCAGCGCGATTTTACGTGAGCACAAAGGGGATACACAGGTCTGCATCTATTACGAAAAGAAAAAGCAAACGATGAAGCTTCCCGAAGGCTATAATATAAAAGCTGATCACGCCGTGCTGTACCGCCTGAAAAGCGTCGTCGGAGAAAAAAATGTCGTACTGCGGTAACAATTTCGTGAGCATTTAGGATTAAAAAAGTCATGAAGTGTGTTATCATTTTTAAGATTCTATTGTTCGTCCAAAAAGAATCTTACAGCAGTATACGAAGCAAAATTTTAGGCAAAATTCCCTTGAAGGAGTGTTTGTTAACATGTCATTGAAAGAAAAAGCGCTGCACATGCATAAAGTCAACCAGGGTAAACTGGAGTCAAAATCAAAAGTTCAGGTTCGAAATGCGGAAGACTTAAGCCTCGCTTATTCTCCAGGCGTCGCCGAGCCTTGTAAAGCAATCTATGATGATAACAGTAAAGTATACGATTATACAATGAAGGGAAACATGGTAGCAGTTGTATCCGACGGAACGGCTGTACTCGGCCTCGGAAATATCAGCCCAGAAGCTGCGCTTCCCGTTATGGAAGGTAAAGCGGTTCTTTTTAAAAGCTTTGCAGGCGTAGATGCTTTCCCGATCTGTCTCAATACAACGGACGTTGATCAAATCGTTGAAACCGTAAAGCTTCTTGAGCCGACTTTCGGCGGGGTCAATCTGGAGGACATTGCAGCACCGAACTGCTTTGTCATCGAAGAACGCCTGAAAAAAGAAACGAAAATCCCGGTTTTCCATGATGATCAGCACGGAACAGCGATCGTTACAGTCGCAGGGCTTGTAAACGCCTTGAAGCTGTCAGGAAAATCAATGTCTTCCGTCAAAGTGGTAGCAAACGGCGCCGGTGCGGCCGGAATCGCAATCATCAAGCTTCTGTATCATTTCGGCGTCCGCGACATCATCATGTGCGACACGAAAGGCGCGATTTACGAAGGCCGTCCGAACGGCATGAACGCCGTCAAAGCCGAAGTGGCGAAATACACAAACAAAAACAGAATAGAAGGATCGCTTCAGGACGTGATTAAAGGAGCGGATGTCTTTATCGGCGTTTCCGTCGAAGGCGCCCTGACAAAAGAAATGGTTGAAAGCATGGCAGACCAGCCAATCATTTTCGCCATGGCAAATCCAAATCCGGAAATCATGCCGGACGAAGCGCATGCAGCAGGAGCCAGCGTTGTAGGAACCGGACGTTCGGACTTCCCGAACCAGGTGAACAATGTACTCGCATTCCCGGGCATTTTCCGCGGAGCGCTTGACGTAAGGGCGACACACATTAACGAAGAAATGAAAATTGCCGCCGTCGAAGCGATCGCATCGCTTGTTTCTGACGAAGAGCTGCGCCCGGAATACGTCATTCCGGCTCCGTTTGATCCGAGAGTCGCCCCTGCCGTTGCCAAAGCGGTTGCGAAAGCAGCTATGGAAACGGGTGTGGCAAGGATTGACGTAGACCCTGAGGAAGTCGCTGAAAAAACAAGAAAACTCGCGATTATCGAAGAAAAATAACACACCGCCATTTGCTTTTATCAGCGCGTGATCACTCGGAACTTTCCTCGAGTTGTCACGCGCTGTTTCTTGAATAAATTGATTGATTTTTTCCTCTTTTTGGACACGCTCCTGAGGGAAATCAGCTCTTGAAAAAATTTTTTTCGGCCAAGCTGTTCCGGACATTTGTATCCGCTCTCAAGGCTTATATATCAGTTTGTCGGTCCAAAAGCTCATAAACGCGGGCTGCGCCATAGCCGATTAAAAATTGTCGAATTGAGGATGACACCGTTTGACAAAAAAAGTACAATAGTTTCGGTATAGTGATGTTCTAGTCTAAGAGTTAGGACAGGCATGTATTGAGGAAACCCTTCAGAAAAGGGAGGTAATCTTTTGTTAAAGGATATATTCAGCAAAAAGAAGAAAAAATACGCTTCCGTTCCCGCGGAGAAAGCGAAACAGGACGTACCTGAAGGCATTATGACGAAATGCCCTGATTGCAAAAAAATCATGCTCACAAAAGAGCTGGATAAAAACTTAAGGGTCTGCATGAACTGCGGCCACCATTTAAAAATGAACGCGAAGCAGCGCTTCAAAAGCCTGCTTGATGACCAGTCCTTTGAAGAATTCAATCAGGACATGGTGTCTGAAAATCCGCTGGGATTTCCGGGATACTTGGAAAAGCTGGAAAAAGACCGGGAGAAGACCTCTTTAAATGAGGCGGTTGTCACCGGAAAAGGCACGATCGACGGGGCCCCTGCTGTCGTTGCCGTGATGGATTCGTCATTCAGGATGGGGAGCATGGGGTCTGTCGTAGGCGAAAAAATTACGCTGGCGATTGAAAAAGCGAGGGAAGAGAAAATCCCTTTCATCATTTTTACCGCTTCCGGCGGCGCGAGAATGCAGGAAGGCCTTCTCAGCTTGATGCAGATGGCGAAAACAAGCTCGGCCTTAAAGCTGTTCAGCGAAGAAGGCGGCTTGATCATTTCCGTCATGACGCATCCGACAACCGGCGGCGTTTCGGCAAGTTTTGCATCCCTTGGCGATTACAACCTTGCCGAACCGGGCGCCCTGATCGGCTTTGCCGGCAGAAGGATCATCGAGCAGACCATTCGCGAAGAGCTGCCTGAGGATTTTCAAACCGCGGAATTTTTGCTCAAGCATGGTCAGCTTGATGCCGTCGTTCACAGAGCCGACATGAAAAAAACGCTCGGCAGCATTTTAAATATGCATCAAACTGGAGGTGATCTCGAGTGGCTGGAGAATTAGAATTTGAAAAACCGGTAATCGAACTGCGTGAAAAGATTGCCGAACTGAGAAAATTCACGCAGGATTCAGATATGGATTTAAGCTCTGAAATAACAAAGCTTGAAGCACGTCTTGAAAAACTTGAAGAAGATATTTACACAAATCTGAAGGCATGGGACAGGGTGCAGATCGCAAGGCATCCGAACCGTCCGACAACGCTTGACTATATAGAACATCTCTTTACCGATTTCTTCGAATGCCACGGAGATCGTTATTTCGGTGATGATGAAGCGATTGTAGGCGGTATCGCCAAGTTTCGCGGCCTGCCCGTGACGGTGATCGGCCACCAGCGCGGCAAGGATACAAAAGAGAACATCCGACGCAATTTCGGCATGCCGCATCCTGAAGGATACCGGAAAGCGCTCAGGCTCATGAAGCAGGCTGACAAGTTTAACAGGCCGATCATCTGCTTTATTGATACGAAGGGTGCCTATCCGGGCAAAGCTGCTGAAGAAAGGGGACAAAGCGAAGCCATTGCGAAAAACCTTTTTGAAATGGCCGGACTTTCCGTACCCGTCATCTCGATCGTCATCGGTGAGGGTGGCAGCGGGGGAGCGCTTGCTCTCGGCGTAGCGAACCGTTTATTTATGCTGGAAAACTCCACATATTCGGTGATTTCTCCGGAAGGAGCGGCAGCGATTTTGTGGAAGGATTCAGGACTTGCGAAAAAAGCGGCTGAAACGATGAAAATCACGGCTCCGGACCTGAAAGAATTAGATATTATTGATCATGTTATAAAAGAAGTGAGAGGCGGAGCGCACCGCGATGTGAAGCAGCAGGCAGCATATATTGACGAGACGTTAAAGCAGGCCCTTCAATCGCTGATGAAGCTGGATAAAAACGAGCTCATCCAGCAGAGATACGAGAAATACAAATCAATTGGAAAAATTTCGACTGAAAGCCAATATGTTGGGATAAAATAAATAAACGTGAGGCCTTTTGGCTCACGTTTATTTTTTGTGTGCAGCATAGAAAGTGAAAGGATTGTGTCATTACCTCGAATTTTCCATGAGTTTATTTAAAATTTATTTAAAAACTTTTTGTTTAATTGTATAATAAATAAGGTTTACAAGGGACTCGGGCAAATTTGCATCCCTTTTCATTGTTTTTGCGGCAATGAACATGGTAAGGTAATTTATATATGTTTTCGAGGTGAAAAAGATGAAGCGAATCGGAGTATTGACAAGCGGCGGGGACTCCCCGGGAATGAATGCGGCTGTTCGGGCGGTTGTCAGAAAAGCGATCTATCATAACGTAGAGGTTTACGGAATTTATAATGGGTATTCAGGTCTAATCAGCGGAAAGATAGAAAAGCTGGAAATCGGTTCAGTCGGTGATATCATCCACCGCGGGGGAACGATGCTTTATACGGCAAGGTGTCCTGAGTTTAAAACTGTTGAAGGACGGGAAAAAGGAATAGAGAATTTAAAAAAATACGGGATAGAAGGATTAGTTGTCATCGGAGGCGACGGTTCATATATGGGTGCCAAAAAGTTGACCGAGCACGGCTTTCCTTGTGTGGGCGTGCCGGGAACGATCGACAATGACATTCCGGGAACCGATTTGACGATCGGCTTTGATACGGCATTGAATACCGTTATTGATGCGATTGACAAGATCAGAGATACAGCAACATCCCATGAACGTACATATGTGATTGAAGTAATGGGCCGTCATGCAGGAGATATCGCTCTGTGGTCAGGATTGGCCGGAGGAGCGGAATCCATTCTGATCCCTGAAGCAGATTACGATATGGATGAAATCCTTGCCAGACTGCAAAGAGGACACGAACGCGGCAAGAAACACAGCATCATCATCGTTGCCGAAGGCGTCGGCAGCGGAGTTGAATTCGGAAAACGAATTGAAGAAGCCACTAATCTCGAAACTAGAGTATCAGTGCTTGGTCACATTCAGCGCGGAGGTTCGCCGACAGCTGCTGACCGCGTATTGGCAAGCCGGCTCGGTGCATTTGCAGTTGAGCTGCTGCTCGAAGGAAAAGGCGGCCGCTGCGTCGGTATTCAAAATAACGAACTTGTGCATCATGATATTATCGAGATTCTTGATGAAAAGCACACCGTTGATCAAAGCATGTACCGGCTGTCTCAAGAACTGTCAATCTAGTGTATAACCCGAGGAGGAAGTAGCAAATGAGAAAGACGAAAATAGTTTGTACGATTGGCCCGGCCAGTGAAAGCGTTGAAAAGCTTACCCAGCTGATGGAAGCGGGAATGAACGTAGCGCGCCTTAACTTTTCCCACGGAGATTTTGAAGAACACGGCGCAAGGATTAAAAATATCCGTGAAGCAGCAAGCAAGCTTGGAAAAGATATCGGGATTCTTCTTGATACAAAAGGGCCGGAAATCCGTACGCATACAATGGAAAACGGCGCAATCGAGCTTGTCACAGGCTCCGAACTGATCGTTTCAATGGATGAAGTCATCGGAACGGCCGAAAAAATTTCAGTGACGTATGAAGGTTTGGTTCATGACGTTTCCAAGGGTTCGACGATTTTGCTTGATGACGGACTGATCGGCCTTGAAGTTCTGGAGGTGAACGCAGACAAGCGCGAAATCTTGACGAAAGTGCTGAACAGCGGAACATTAAAAAATAAAAAAGGCGTCAACGTGCCGGGTGTCAGCGTCAACCTTCCGGGAATTACGGAAAAAGACGCGAAGGATATCGTGTTCGGCATTGAACAGGGCGTTGATTTTATCGCCGCATCCTTTGTGCGCCGTCCGTCCGACGTTCTTGAAATCCGCGAATTGCTGGAAGAGCACAATGCGGCGGATATTCAAATCATTCCAAAAATCGAAAATCAGGAAGGCGTCGATAACATTGACCGCATCCTTGAAGTGTCAGACGGCCTGATGGTTGCGCGCGGAGATTTAGGCGTTGAGATCCCTGCGGAAGAGGTTCCGCTCGTTCAAAAAGAGCTGATTAAAAAATGCAACGCGCTCGGCAAGCCTGTTATTACGGCTACGCAGATGCTTGACAGCATGCAGCGCAATCCGCGCCCGACGCGGGCCGAAGCAAGCGATGTTGCGAATGCGATTTTTGACGGAACTGACGCGATCATGCTTTCCGGGGAAACCGCAGCCGGAAACTATCCGGTTGAAGCCGTTCAAACGATGCACAATATTGCATCCCGTTCTGAACAGGCGCTCAACCATAAAAAAATCCTGTCTGCGAGAAGCAAGCAGGTAGGCATGTCGATTACGGACGCCATCGGACAGTCTGTTGCACATACGGCAATCAATTTGGACGTTTCTGCGATCGTGGCGCCGACCGAAAGCGGCCATACGGCGAGAATGATCTCCAAATACCGTCCAAAAGCGCCGATTGTAGCGGTTACGGTCAATGACTCCGTATCGAGAAAGCTGTCCCTTGTATTCGGCGTTTTCGCAAAAAGCGGACAAAATCACAGCACAACGGACGAAATGCTCGAAAATGCCGTGCAGAAGTCGCTTGACAGCGGCATCGTTCACCACGGCGATTTGATCGTTATTACGGCCGGCGCTGTCGGTGAAGCTGGTACAACGAACTTGATGAAAGTGTATGTTGTCGGCGATGTGATCGCAAAAGGCCAGGGGATCGGACGCAAATCAGCATACGGAGAAGTGGTCACGGCTCAGAATGCGAATGAAGCGGCCGAAAAAATGAAAGAGGGCGCTGTTTTGGTCACGAAAAGCACTGACCGCGATATGATGGCTTCCCTTGAAAAAGCGTCTGCCCTGATTACTGAAGAAGGCGGGTTGACAAGCCATGCGGCAGTCGTAGGCTTAAGCCTCGGCATCCCTGTCATCGTCGGATTAGAAAACGCGACTTCGATTTTGACAGATGGCGACGACATTACGGTCGACTCTGCCCGCGGAGCGGTGTACAGAGGACACGCAAGCGTGCTTTAATCGCATATACTGGAAAGAAGGGGAATCATATTTCCCTTCTTTTTTTACACGGTAGAAAGGACTTTAGTCCGGCCGTTCTGTTCCTTACAGAATTTGAGGTGAAAACGATGAAGTTTTTCCTGTTGTTTCTCATTATTTTTCCGGCATGTGAAATCGGTCTGTTCCTATTGTCCGCAAAATCGATCGGCGTTTTGCCGACCGTGCTGCTGATCATTTTGACGGGTTTTCTCGGTGCGGCTCTCGCTAAAAAACAGGGCATAGAGATTTACCATAAAGTCCAGCGTGATCTGCAATACGGGAAGATGCCGGGTGATGCGATGTTAGACGGGCTGTGCATTTTTGTCGGCGGCATGCTGCTTTTGCTTCCCGGGTTTTTATCCGACATGATCGGCTTGTTGCTCCTGCTTCCGCTGACGCGCAATCGGCTAAAACCGTTTTTATCACGCAGGCTGAAAAAAATGTCTGAAGGAAGACGGATAAAAATTATTAAATAATGTATAGCGGCAGCCTGCTGTATAGCGGATTGTCGTTTATTTTTGGCTTCCTTTAATAAAAAACCAGATTTCCTTGAATATACCTGTTGTAAAGAGGGCCTGAATCAGAACGAAAAGAGCGGGCCCCATGATCAATCCGAGAAAACCAAACAGCTTGATGCCGGCAAAAAGGGCGATCAATACGCCCAAAGGATGAATTCCGATCGACCTGCTCAATATTTTAGGCTCGGCAAGCTGCCTGAATGTCAGGACAACGATATACAAAACGCCGATGCCGATGGCAAGCGGAAGCTGCTTCGTGATCACCAAATATAAAATCCAGGGGACAAATACCGATCCTGCTCCTAAATACGGAAGAAGATCGACAAGCCCGATAAAAAAAGCAATCGCCACAGCGTGATTGATGTTCAGTATGATAAGGCCGATCAGGACGAGGAGCATCGTGATCGAAACGAGCAAAGCTTGAGCTTTCAAAAAGCCGGCCACCGCTTTTTTTAGTTCGGCATAAACCGCCATTCCCCCTCTGATCAGACGGCCAGGCAAAACCGTCTGCACCCATTTTTTCAATTTGTGCAAATCCTTGCTGATGAAAAAGGTGGCAAGGAGCGAAAAAATCAGCACGGCCGCCATGTTCGGCAAAAAGGCGAAAAAGAGCGGGACCATTTCTAAAATTTTGGAAAGAAATGATGCGGTGCCGGAAGCGAATTCGCTTCCTACATTCTCGATCTGGGCAATGATCGATTCCTGCTGGCCGGCATCCAGTCCGTCAAAAAATGCGGCAAGCTGGTTATAAAGCGGCATAATCTGATCGGTGAAAAAACGCTCGGCATAAAAAGCTGCTTTTTGAAATTGAGCGGGCAGCACTTTGGCCAAATATGCGGCGCCGGAGACAATTTCGGCAACGACGAGTGTCATAAAGCCGGCCCCCGCGGTCAAAAAGCCGACGAGAACGATGCCCACATTAACGCCCCGCGGAAATCCCGTCCATTTTTCCAGCCATTCCACAAAAGGGTTGATGATGATGGCCAGAATAAGAGCGATCACAAAGGGATAGGTTAACGGAAAAGAGTAGTATCCGGCTATTCCGGCCGCTGCCGCCAAGAAAAGCACACAGCATGCCCGGAGCGCAATTGTTACATAGGATTGATTCAATTCTAAAATCCTCCCGCGAAAAAAGCGTGTCCTTTTTTTCATTTTATTCATGAGTCTTGCGATTATGAGACAGGTCATTAAAAAATGGAGATGAAACACATGTTTACACAAGCCAATTTATTTTTGCTTCTTTTGCTGGCGGTCGCTTTAATAGCGAAAAACCAGTCTCTCATATTTGCCGTCGCAGTGCTTTTGGTCATCAAGCTGATCGGGCTCGACCAAAAGCTGTTTCCCGCGATTCAGTCAAAGGGAATCAACTGGGGCGTTACGGTCATTACGATTGCCGTTCTTGTACCGATCGCCACCGGGGAGATCGGGTTTAAGCAGCTCGGAGAAGCGATGAAATCGTATTATGCGTGGATCGCCCTTGGAGCCGGGATTCTCGTTGCATTGATCGCCAAAAACGGCATCACGCTGCTGGCGGACGACCCGCATATCACCACCGCCCTTGTTTTCGGAACGATTTTGGCTGTCGCGTTATTCAAGGGCGTCGCAGTCGGCCCTTTAATCGGGGCGGGCATCGCATACCTTGCTATGCAGATCGTCCAGTATTTTACATCATAGATCCTGAATTTTTTCGACATCCCCTTTGTGAAAAGGGGATGTTTTGTTTCGTCTCTAAAAAAATTTCAGGGCCGTATTTTTTCAAAAAAACATAATTGAATATAAATAAAACGGCTGAAACTACTAAAAATCTGTAAATAGAAGACAGCAATCTCAAAAAATAAGAAAAAAAAACTATAGTTAAACATTTAACAAATGTCTGATAATTGTTATAATATAAATACGCTTAATCTTTATTAAGCATATCGGAGTATTGAATGGTATAAAGACGCACGATTGTTTTATTTGAAAAACAATTAAAATGTAAGCATTTTCTTTTTGGGACAAAGAGGGTGCATACAGTCTGCGTTGTGTTTGCTCCAAGGTTTTGGTTTAATTTTAAAAGGGGAAATTTTTAAAAAAAGGGAGAGATGTATATGACAGCAACACGCGGCCTTGAAGGGGTAGTCGCTACTACGTCATCCGTAAGCTCAATTATTGATGATACTCTTACATACGTAGGGTATAACATCGATGATTTGACAGAAAACGCAAGCTTTGAAGAAATCGTATACCTGCTTTGGCATTTAAAGCTGCCAAACAAAGCCGAGCTTGAAGAACTTAAAAAGCAGCTTTCTGAAAATGCCGGTATCCCCAACGAATTAATTGATCATTTCAAATCCTATTCAAATCGAAAAGTCCATCCGATGGCAGCGATCCGCACAGCCGTTTCTTTATTGGGGCTGTATGACGATGAAGCTGACCAGATGGATGCGGAAGCAAACTACAGAAAAGCGGTTCGCCTGCAAGCCAAGATGCCGACTCTTGTCGCTGCTTTTTCAAGAATCCGCAAAGGGCTTGAGCCAATCGAACCAAATCCTGAACTCGGCGTTGCCGCCAATTTTCTCTACATGCTGAACGGAAAAGAGCCTGCCCCTGTGGAAGTGGAAGCCTTTGATAAAGCATTGATTCTCCATGCGGACCATGAACTGAACGCCTCTACATTTACGGCACGGGTATGCGTGGCTACGCTTTCAGACGTGTATTCCGGAATCACGGCTGCGATCGGAGCCTTGAAAGGCCCGCTTCACGGCGGTGCAAACGAAGGAGTTATGAAAATGCTTACAGAGATTGGCGATGTAGAAAACGTAGATTCCTATATTCATGCCAAGCTCGAAAAGAAAGAAAAGATCATGGGATTCGGCCACCGCGTATACCGTCAGGGCGATCCGCGGGCCAAGCACCTCAAGGAAATGAGCAGACGGCTGACGAATTTAACCGGTGAGAGCAAATGGTTCGACATTTCTGAGCGGACTGAGCAAATTGTCACAACTGAAAAAAAGCTCCCGCCAAACGTAGACTTTTACTCTGCTTCGGTTTATCATAGCTTAGGAATCGACCATGATTTATTCACTCCTATCTTCGCGATCAGCAGGGTGTCAGGCTGGCTGGCGCATATTCTCGAACAGTATGAAAACAACCGTCTGATCCGTCCGCGAGCCGATTATACGGGGCCGGACATGCAGAAGTTCATTCCGATTGAAGAAAGAAGCTGAACGGATGGAGGAAGAGGCTGTCCGCACTTCACGGGGGGCGGCCTCTTGCACCCGCGGTTTGCAAATGAACGTATGAATCTATGAAAAAACATGCTTGTCCTCTTGTTTAGGAGGAAACAAATGTTTTTCAATATTGCATTACATAACATGGGAGGTTTTATTGTGGCACAAGGTGAAAAAATTACAGTCTCTGGCGGAGTATTAAACGTTCCAAATAACCCGATCATCCCGTTTATTGAAGGAGACGGAACCGGTCCTGATATTTGGAGAGCGGCTTCAAGGGTTTTGGAAGCAGCCGTTGAAAAAGCATACAAAGGCGAAAAGAAAATCACTTGGAAAGAAGTCTATGCCGGTGAGAAGGCATTTAACAAAACGGGCGAATGGCTTCCGGAGGAAACGCTTGACACGATCCGCGAATATCTCATCGCCATCAAAGGTCCTTTAACGACACCGGTAGGGGGCGGAATCCGCTCGTTAAACGTTGCGCTCAGACAGGAGCTTGACCTGTTCACATGCTTACGTCCTGTCCGCTATTTCAAAGGCGTTCCTTCTCCGGTTAAACGCCCTGAAGATACAGACATGGTCATCTTCCGCGAAAATACTGAAGACATTTACGCGGGCATTGAATACGCCAAAGGCTCCGATGAAGTGAAAAAGCTGATTTCCTTCCTGAAAGACGAGCTCGGCGTCAATAAAATCCGTTTCCCTGAAACGTCAGGCATCGGCATCAAACCGGTTTCTGAAGAAGGAACATCAAGACTTGTCAGAGCGGCAATCGAGTATGCGATTGAGCACGGCCGCAAATCCGTGACCCTCGTTCACAAAGGAAACATCATGAAATTCACTGAAGGTGCCTTTAAAAACTGGGGATATGAAGTGGCTGAAAAAGAATTCGGCGATAAAGTATTTACATGGGCCGAATATGACCGCATTGCCGAAAAAGACGGAAAAGACGCTGCCAATAAAGCGCAAAGCGAAGCTGAAGCGGCTGGAAAAATCATCATTAAAGACAGCATCGCCGACATTTTCCTTCAGCAGATTCTGACGCGTCCGGCAGAATTTGATGTCGTAGCGACAATGAACCTAAACGGGGATTATATTTCTGACGCTCTTGCCGCCCAAGTCGGGGGAATTGGGATTGCGCCTGGAGCGAACATCAACTATGAAACAGGACATGCCATTTTTGAAGCGACTCATGGCACGGCTCCTAAATATGCAGGTCTTGACAAGGTCAACCCATCCTCAGTCATCCTTTCCGGCGTCCTGCTTCTTGAGCATTTAGGCTGGAATGAAGCCGCAGATCTTGTCATTCAGGCGATGGAAAAAACGATCGCATCAAAAGTCGTCACTTACGACTTTGCCCGTTTGATGGACGGAGCGACAGAAGTGAAATGCTCTGAGTTCGGAGACGAGCTCATTAAAAACATGTCTTAAACGGCAAGTTTTATCCAAATACAATCATTTAAAGGGGTAGAAAAAATGGGTAAGAAGCGAAATAAAGTATCTGTTATCGGAGCGGGTTTCACGGGTGCAACCACTGCATTTCTGACGGCGCAAAAAGAATTGGCCGATGTCGTATTGGTCGATATTCCGCAGCTGGAAAACCCTACGAAAGGAAAAGCGCTCGATATGCTTGAATCGAGCCCGGTCCAAGGGTTTGACGCCAATATCACTGGCACGGCAAATTACGAAGATACGGCTGATTCCGACATCGTCGTGATCACCGCGGGTATCGCAAGAAAACCCGGAATGAGCAGGGACGACCTGGTCGCTACAAACGAAAAAATCATGAGAAGCGTCACGAAAGAGGTCGTCAAATACTCTCCGGACTGTATCATCATCGTCTTGACGAACCCTGTTGATGCGATGACTTATGCCGTATACAAAGAATCCGGTTTTCCGAAAGAGCGGGTCATCGGCCAGTCCGGCGTTTTGGATACGGCCAGATTCAGAACGTTTGTCGCTCAAGAGCTGAATCTTTCCGTCAAGGACATCACGGGCTTTGTACTCGGCGGCCATGGGGATGATATGGTGCCGCTTGTCCGCTATTCATATGCGGGCGGTATTCCGCTTGAAACGCTTCTTCCAAAAGACCGCATCGATGCGATTGTCGAAAGAACGAGAAAAGGCGGGGGAGAAATTGTCAATCTGTTAGGGAACGGAAGCGCGTATTATGCGCCGGCCGCTTCGCTGACGGAAATGGTTGAAGCGATCTTGAAAGACCAGCGCCGCGTATTGCCGACGATCGCCTACCTTGAAGGCGAATACGGCTATGAAGGAATCTATCTCGGCGTACCGACCATCATCGGAGGAAACGGTCTTGAGAAGATCATTGAGCTTGAATTGACGGATTTCGAAAAAAGTCAGCTTGATAAGTCTGTCCAATCTGTGAAAAACGTCATGAAAGTTCTCTCATAGGTCAATCACCGCAGGAAGGCTTCTTACACGGGCCTTCCTGTTTTTTTGCCTTCCAAACGGGCAAAAATGAAAACGGAAAGACATAAATACAGGCTCCCGGCATATACCTAATGATAATGAGCTTCCCGTACATTTTCGTCTTTTACGTTCTCGCAATTTTTCGTACTTACGGGACCGGCGCCGGCTGTTTTACCGAAATTATAAAGTTTATGTAATACACAGAAAAAATCAAATTGTCGAACAGACAGGCTTTCGTTACAATAAGAGTGAAAACGTTTATGAATCAAAAAAGAGAGATAGAGATGTCGGGGAAATATGAAGCCTGGAGGCGTGTCATGAGCAAAAAGATATTAGTTGTAGACGATGAAGAATCAATTGTTACCCTTCTAAAATATAATCTTGAACGGTCCGGCTACCAGGTCGTCACGGCCATGGACGGAGAAGCCGGCTTATTAAAGGCGATAGAGGAGAAGCCGGATCTGATCGTGCTCGATCTGATGCTCCCTAAAATGGACGGAATCGAGGTCTGCAAGGAGCTCAGGCAGCAGAAGCTGATGTATCCGATATTGATGCTTACCGCAAAAGACGATGAATTCGATAAGGTGCTTGGCCTTGAACTCGGTGCGGACGACTACATGACAAAGCCGTTCAGCCCAAGGGAGGTTACGGCAAGGGTCAAGGCGATCTTGCGGAGAACGCAGACGGTGCCTGTTCATCAGGAGGAAGCAGAGGAAGCGGATGCCGGCGAACTGATCATCGGCGAGCTGAAAATACTGCCTGAACATTATGAGGTGTATTTCCAAAATGAGCGGCTCGAGCTCACGCCGAAGGAATTTGAGCTCCTTTTATATCTTGGAAAGCATAAAGGAAGAGTGCTGACGAGAGACCTGCTTTTGAATGCTGTCTGGAATTATGATTTTGCAGGGGATACGAGGATCGTCGACGTCCATATCAGCCACCTGCGCGATAAGATTGAAAAAAACACAAAAAAACCTGAATACATTAAAACGATCAGAGGTCTTGGCTACAAAATGGAGGAGCCGAAACTGAATGATTAAATTCCGGACCCGGCTTCTGGCTGCCCTGCTGTCGCTCTTGATTCTCGTGTTTGCTTCACTCGGCTTTCTGCTCGTGCACTTGTTTCATACGTCTTACGATGAAAAGCTGGAAAGCCGCATCAAAAAAGAAGCAGAATTCATCGCCGGCCTTTCGGACACCGATCACCTTCAGTCTCCGGAGCAAGGCGAACGATTGCAAAAAGCAAGCCGTGAACTCGACAGTGCTGTATCGCTGATAGATACAAAAGGTCAGGTTCTTTTTCATTTTGGCGGCCGTCCTGATCAATCCGCCATAAAAAAAGCGGTTCAATCAAAAAATAGAGGTGAAGGCGTCCGGATCAACCCGGATGATGACTCGCGCTTCAGCTTTGCACAGCCGCTGGAAAAAGGAGGAGAGATCTACGGTTATGTCCTGATCGATTCGCCTGTCGATCCCGACGCCGGCATCAACCAAAAGATCTGGATTCTTCTCGGCGTCAGCCTCGGAACGGCGTTTCTGATCATAGCGGGCCTCGGGGCAAGAATCACCTCGCAATATACCAATCCGATCGAATCCGCGACTCAAGTTGCGATTGAGCTTGCAAAAGGAAACTATAATGCAAGAACATTTAACGAAGATGAAACGATGCTGAGCCAGTCGATCAATATGCTGGCCCAGAATTTGCAGGATATGACAAGGGCTCAGGAAATGCAGCGCGACCGGCTGCAAACCGTGATCGAAAATATCGACTCCGGACTGATTTTAATCGATGGGAAAGGCTATATTCATCTTGTGAACAGAGCCTACCAAAAACAGTTTCACGTTCAAGCCGACCAGCTTCTTTACCATTTTTACCACGAGGTGCTGGAGCATGAGGAAATTATCAATCTTATAGAAGAAATTTTCATGACCGAAACAAAGGTCCGCAAAATGTTTCATTTGCCGATCCGGATTGAAAGAAGATATTTTGAAGTCGACGGGGTTCCGATCATCGGCATGAATGATGAATGGAAGGGAATCGTCCTCGTGTTTCACGATATGACGGAGAGAAAGCAGCTTGAAGAAATGAGGAAGGATTTCGTCGCCAACGTCTCCCATGAGCTGAAAACGCCGATTACATCGATAAAGGGGTTCACTGAGACGCTGCTTGACGGAGCCATGAACGAACGGGAAACCCTGCAGCAATTTCTCTCGATTATTTTAAAAGAAAGCGGGCGTCTGGAAACCCTCATTCAGGACCTATTGGACCTTTCCAAAATCGAACAGCAAAACTTCACCTTGAATATCCAGGATTGCGACATCGGTGAAATCCTTGCAGAGATTGAAATGCTGTTAAAAAATAAGGCGGAGGAAAGAGGAATCGCGCTGAAGCTCGAAAAGCCGGAAGAATCGGCCATCGCATCGGGAGATCCGCACAGGCTGAAGCAGATTTTTTTAAATCTGGTCAACAATGCCCTCACATACACGCCGGAGGCCGGCAGTGTGACCATTTCTGCCGAGGTGCTTGAAGATGCGGTCCAAGTGAAGGTGAAGGATACGGGCATCGGCATCAAAAAAGCGGAAATCCCGAGAATTTTTGAACGGTTTTACCGGATCGATAAAGACAGAAGCAGAAATTCGGGAGGCACGGGGCTCGGCCTTGCAATCGTCAAACATTTGGTTGAAGCGCATCACGGAGAAATCGATGTTGAAAGCGAGCAGGGGAAAGGGACCGTGTTTACAGTCCGCTTGAAACGCGCGCCACATTGAGAATGAGCAATCTTTACAAAGGCTTTACAACTTTTATATACACTTTTAAAACTTGATTGATAGGATCATAAGTGAACCCCTTCATCCAAGGAGCCAAATGGACGGACGCGAGATCATCACGCGTCCCTTTTTTTGTTTGTTTTAAAAGGACTCCCGATTTTCCTTTCAAAATGAACTTTGCTAAAATAAAATAAGCAAAATATGAGCATGAAGTGAATGGAAGCTTCCATACCGGCTTCTTAGGAGGATAAAAATGACTGAGAGAAAAAAATTAGTATTGGTTGACGGAAACAGCCTGGCATACCGTGCGTTCTTCGCTCTGCCCCTTCTCAGCAATGAAAAAGGGATACATACGAACGCGGTGTACGGTTTTTCGATGATTTTGCTGAAAATGCTCGAAGAAGAAAAACCGACACACATGCTTGTCGCATTTGATGCGGGAAAGACGACGTTCAGGCATAAAACGTTTAAAGAATATAAAGGCGGCAGGCAAAAAACGCCGCCGGAGCTTTCCGAGCAATTCCCGTTTATTCAGGAGCTTTTGGACGCCTACCGCATTTCCAGGTACGAGCTTGAAAACTACGAGGCTGACGATATCATCGGAACGCTTGCCAAATCAGCAGAAGAAGACGGTTTTGAAGTCAAGATTTTTTCCGGTGACAAAGATTTGACGCAGCTTGCGACAAAAGGAACAACGGTGGCCATCACGAAAAAAGGGATTACCGATGTCGAATATTATACGCCTGACCACATTCAGGAAAAATACGGCCTTTCCCCCGGCCAGATCATCGACATGAAAGGCTTGATGGGCGATGCCTCAGACAACATTCCCGGAGTGCCGGGCATCGGCGAAAAAACGGCGATCAAGCTGTTAAAGCAGTTCCATACGGTTGAAGAGCTATTATCGTCAATAGACGAAGTGAGCGGCAAAAAGCTGAAAGAAAAGCTGAGCGAATTTAAAGAACAGGCGCTGATGAGCAAGGAGCTTGCGACGATCATGACAGACGCGCCGATCGAAGTCGGTCTCGACTCGCTCGGGTATGAAGGCTATGACAGAGAAGCGGTCATCAAGCTCTTTAAGGACCTCGGCTTTAACTCTTTGCTTGAGCGGCTTGGCGAAGAACCGGCCGAAAAAGAGGAAGAGCGGTTTGAAGACATCAATGTGACGATTCAGACGTCCATCACGGAGGAATTGTTTGCATCACCTGCTTCGTTTGTCGTCGAACAGCTCGGGGACAATTATCATGAAGCGCCGATCCTCGGTTTTTCCATCGCCAATGGAAACGGCACATTCTTCATTCCGACTGAAACGGCCATAGGTTCTGACCGCTTTAAGGAATGGGCTGAGGATGAGTCGAAAAAGAAATGGGTGTTTGACGCAAAACGCGCCGCCGTCGCCCTGCGCTGGCACGGAATCGAGCTGAAAGGGGCCGAATTTGACGTCCTTCTTGCAGCCTATATCATCAATCCGGGACATACGTATGACGATGTCGCAAGCGTGGCAAAGGAACATCAGCTGAACGTCGTCTCCACCGATGAAGCGGTCTATGGAAAAGGCGCCAAACAGGCTGTACCCGGCGAGGATGAACTTGCCGACCATCTAGGCAGAAAAGCGGAGGCGATTACGATGCTCCGCGAAACGCTGCTTGACGAATTGGAAAAAAACGAGCAGCTTGAGCTGTTTGAAGAGCTCGAAATGCCGCTTGCCCAGATCCTTGGCGAAATGGAATCCACCGGCGTCCAGGTCGATGTCGACAGGCTGAAAAAAATGGGTGAAGAGCTGTCGGGAAAACTGAAGGAATACGAAAAGAAAATCCATGAGTCAGCCGGTGAAACGTTCAACATCAACTCGCCAAAGCAGCTCGGCGTGATTTTATTTGAAAAGCTCGGACTGCCGGTCGTAAAAAAAACAAAAACGGGCTATTCCACATCAGCGGATGTTTTGGAAAAGCTCCGCGATAAGCATGTCATCATCGAGGACATTCTTCATTACAGGCAAATCGGCAAGCTGCAGTCAACATATGTCGAAGGGCTGTTAAAAGTCATCAGGAAGGATACGCATAAGGTGCACACCCGCTTTAACCAGGCTTTGACCCAGACCGGACGGCTCAGCTCGACGGATCCGAACCTGCAAAATATCCCGATCCGCCTTGAAGAAGGCCGGAAAATCAGGCAGGCATTTGTTCCGTCGCAAAAGGGCTGGCTCATGTTTGCGGCGGATTACTCGCAAATCGAGCTGAGGGTGCTTGCCCACATTTCAAAAGACAAAAACTTGATCGAAGCCTTTACAAATGACATGGACGTTCACACGAAAACGGCGATGGATGTGTTTCACGTACCTGAAGATGAAGTCACGCCTGCCATGAGAAGGCAGGCGAAAGCCGTCAACTTCGGAATCGTATACGGCATCAGCGATTACGGGCTTTCCCAAAATCTCGGGATCACAAGGAAGGAAGCCGCTGCGTTTATTGAACGCTATTTCAACAGCTTCAAGGGAGTCAAAGAATACATGGACGAAACCGTTCAGGAAGCAAAGCAGAAGGGCTATGTTACGACTCTGCTGAGCCGGAGACGATACATTCCGGAATTAACGAGCCGTAACTTCAATTTGCGCAGCTTTGCCGAACGGACAGCAATGAACACCCCTATCCAGGGAAGCGCCGCTGATATCATCAAAAAAGCGATGATCGCCATGGCGCAAAAGCTGAAAGAGAAAAATCTCAAGGCAAAACTGCTATTGCAGGTGCACGATGAATTAATATTTGAAGCGCCCGAAGAGGAAATCAAAGAGCTTGAAAAGCTGGTGCCCGAAGTGATGGAAAACGCATTGCAGCTTGATGTGCCGCTAAAAGTCGATTATGCCTCAGGGCCTTCATGGTATGACGCGAAATAATGAAAAGGAAGTGATGATGTGCCGGAGTTGCCAGAAGTCGAAACCGTCCGGCGCACTCTTGCCGGACTTGTCGCAGGAAAAACGATCGATTCCGTGGAAATCAGATGGACGAATATCATTAAACGCCCGGCAGAACCTGAGGAGTTTGCAAGGCTTCTTATAGGCGAAACGATTCAGTCGATTGACAGAAGAGGGAAGTTTTTGTTGTTTCATCTCGATCATTTTGTCATGGTCTCACATTTGAGAATGGAAGGAAAATACGGGCTTCACAAAGGCGATGAGCCTATTGATAAGCACGTGCATGTCATTTTCAGATTTACGGACGGAACGGAGCTCCGCTACCGGGATGTCAGGAAATTCGGTACGATGCACTTGTTTGCGCCGGGTGAAGAACAAACTGAGCTGCCTCTCCGGCAGCTCGGTCCGGAGCCGTTCAGCGGCGAGTTTACCGCCCAGTATTTAAGAGAGCGTCTCAAGAAAACGAGCCGATCTGTGAAAACGGCGCTGCTCGATCAGCGGACAGTCGTCGGACTGGGAAACATTTACGTAGATGAAGCGCTCTTCAGGGCCGGCATCCATCCGGAAACTACCGCGAACAAGCTGACAAAAAAACAGACCGCCCTTTTGCATGAAGAAATCGTCAAAACGCTGAAAGAAGCTGTTGAAGCAGGCGGAAGCACGGTCAGGTCTTACATCAATTCGCAAGGAGAAATCGGCATGTTTCAGCTTAAGCTCTACGTCTACGGCCGAAAAGACGAACCTTGTAAAAAGTGCGGATCCGCGATCGAAAAAACGGTCGTCGGAGGAAGAGGCACGCATTTTTGCATGAAGTGCCAAAAAAAATAAATAGGGCAAATCTGTCCAGGCATTCACAGCCGGTTAAAAACTTTCTAAGTGAAACAATACACGGACGGTTCTTATCACTCATATATATAAGAAGCCTATAAAGCTGTTAAGGCTAAAACTACACCGCCGCATCAACAGAAAGGAAGAACCGGATATGATGTTTGCATCTTTCTTGCTGCTGGCTATTGCTGTCAGCCTGGACAGTTTTTCAGTCGGATTTACTTACGGGTTAAGAAAGCTGAAGATTCCTTTCAAAGCGATTTTGATTATCGCCTGCTGCTCGGGAGCCGTCATGCTGGTCTCCATGATGATCGGCACCCTTTTGATGAAGCTGTTTCCCGTCGTTTTGACGGAAAGGCTCGGGGCCATTATTTTAATGGGGATCGGCGCTTGGGTGCTGTATCAGTTTTTCAGGCCGGAGAAAGACCAGGAACATTCTCTCTCAGAGAAAACGCTCGTGAATCTTGAATTGAAATCGCTCGGAATCGTCATCCATATATTAAGGACGCCGACGAGCGCGGACATCGATAAATCGGGCATCATCACAGGCATCGAGGCCTTCCTGCTCGGTTTTGCCCTCTCAATCGATGCCTTCGGTGCGGGAATCGGGGCAGCTGCGCTGGGATTTCCGCCCGCTCCGATGAGCGTGACGGTCTCCGTCATGAGCTCTTTGTTCGTATTTATGGGCATTCAGGCCGGGCGCTTTTTATCAAGGTGGAACTGGATGAATAAACTGACGTTTCTTCCCGGCATCATGCTGATTTTGATCGGAATTTGGAAACTGTAAAGAGGGGTGTGGGCCTAATGACTTTGGTCATCGGATTAACCGGCGGTATCGCCAGCGGAAAAAGCACTGTCGCGCACATGTTTCAGAAGCGCGGCATCACGGTTGTCGACGCGGACGTCATTGCGAAAGAAGCCGTCGAAAAGGGAATGCCGGCATATCGAAAAATCGCTGAAACATTCGGGGAGGGCGTGCTCCTTGACAACGGCGGGATCGACCGGAAAAAACTCGGAGAACTTGTATTTCAAAACGAAGACAAAAGGATGCAATTAAATGCGATCGTCCATCCCGAAGTAAGAAAAACGATGATCAAAGAGCGGGATGAGGCCATTCAGGCCGGAGAGCGTTTTGTCGTTCTCGATATTCCGCTTTTATACGAAAGCGGGCTTGAGCACCTGACAGACAAGGTGCTCGTCGTCTGGGTGCCAAAAGAGCTTCAGCTCGAGCGGCTGATGAAACGAAATTCACTAAGCGAAGAAGAGGCGCTGAATCGGATTCATGCCCAGCTTCCGCTTGATGAAAAAAGAAAAAAAGCAGACGCCGTCATCGATAACAGCGGCGGCCTGAACGATACCGAAAACCAGCTTCAGGAGCTGATTGAAGCATGGTCGCATCTGAAAAAGTGAGCGCGGGAATTCCCGTGCTCTCTTTTTTTAGCCCGTAAAACAGCTAATCCATAGTTTATCGTGCGCATTTTACCTGAAAAAGAATAAATGGTATAGCTAAAATCTTATAATGTGTTATACTTATTTTGAATAAAACATGATATGGAATGACATAAAAATAAGGGGTGTTTGTTTGATGAAGGTAAAAATTGCGATAAACGGATTCGGCCGCATCGGCAGAATGGTGTTTAGAAAAGCGATGCTTGATGATCAGATCGATATTGCGGTGATCAATGCGAGCTACCCTGCGGAAACGCTCGCTCATTTGATAAAGTATGACACAAATCACGGACGGTATGAGCCCGATGTGAAAGCTTGCGGCGATCATCTTTTGGTAAACGGCAAAAAGGTGCTGCTGACGAGCCAGAGGGATCCGAAGCTGCTTCCGTGGGCAGAGCATGAAATCGATATCGTCGTTGAAGCAACCGGGAAGTTTAACTCGAAAGAAAAAGCTGAAGCTCATATTGAAGCGGGAGCGAAAAAGGTGATTTTAACGGCGCCCGGAAAAAATGAGGACATTACGATCGTCATGGGCGTTAATGAAGGGGACTTTGATGCTGAGCGCCATGCGATCATCTCGAACGCGTCCTGTACGACGAATTGCCTGGCGCCCGTTGCAAAAGTGCTTGATGATGCGTTCGGAATTGAAAACGGCCTTGTCACGACCGTACACGCCTTTACAAACGATCAAAAAAATATCGATAATCCGCACAAAGACCTGCGGAGAGCGCGCGCCTGCGGTTCTTCGATCATTCCGACGACCACCGGAGCAGCAAAAGCGCTGTCGCTCGTCATGCCTCATTTAAAAGGACGAATGCACGGCCTTGCTTTGCGGGTGCCTGTTCCAAACGTTTCTCTCGTTGATCTTGTAGCGGATTTAAAAAGCGATGTAACCGCCGAGGACATCAATGAGGCGTTCCGTATGGCGGCAGCGGGTTCCATGGCCGGAATTATCGATGTATGCGATGAGCCGCTCGTGTCTTCGGACTTTAATACAAATCCGTTTTCTGCGGTCATTGACAGCCTGTCAACGATGGTGCTCGAAAACAGGAAAATGAAAGTGCTTGCATGGTATGACAATGAATGGGGATATTCGTGCAGGGTCGTCGATCTCATCAGATACGTTGCGTCGAGAATGAAACATCCATCAGCTGTATAAAATAAAAGCATGGACGGATAAAAATAAAAAACCCCTTAACCATCAAAACCGCCTTGCAAAAAATATTCAAACAAAGTATACTATTTTTCGTGAACTTCTAGTCGTGAGCGCTTCGGCATTACTTAAAGGGTTAGGACCTCTCCGGACTAACTTTCCCCCGTGGTAAATGACCGGTTTAGTTGCTTGGAAATTCACTTTTTAATTCTTGTTAAGGGGGGTCCATGCTATGGAAACAATGGGGCGTCACGTCATCTCCGAACTGTGGGGATGCGATTTTGATAAGCTGAATGACATGGATTTTATTGAAAAAACGTTCGTAAATGCTGCACTGAAATCAGGTGCTGAGGTGCGGGAGGTTGCGTTTCATAAGTTTGCGCCTCAAGGTGTAAGCGGGGTTGTCATTATTTCTGAATCTCATCTGACCATCCACAGCTTTCCTGAACACGGATATGCCAGCATTGATGTTTATACTTGCGGAGATTTAGATCCGAACATTGCTGCGGATTACATCGCAGAAGAATTAAGAGCGGAAACAAGAGAGAATATCGAAATACCAAGAGGCATGGGGCCTGTACAGATCAAGCAGGCAAAAGCCAAAGCACAGGCGCTTTAATGCCTTTTAAGAGGAGCCGGATGAAAAAGCGAAAACCGCTTTTTAGATCCGCTCCTTTTTCATTTCCTGCAAAATGTCGCCCGTATTCTTTTGCCATTTTGTTTTCTCTTGGAAATAGAGAGTTTTTTTAATAAAATATAGAGAAGAAAGGCAAAGGGGATATGGCGTATGAGCGTTTTCCAAAAGGTTCAGGGATTTTTTTCGACCCATGCCGAAACATCCGACCATCATCATTTGGACGAGCTGAGGAGCCGTTACTATAAAGCGACTGCAAAACAGGCCCTGGAAGCCGTAGCAGAAGTGCTGGACGGAATGGGCGGCTGCACCGTCACTTCGGTGTCGGAAGAAAGAGGGGAAATAAGCGCAGAGATTACAAAGCCGAAAAAGGCTTTTTTGGTGGCGACTGTCGTATCGATCCGCCCTTTTGAGACAGCGGTAGATTTTAATGTATCGACGGAAACGGTTATGCCGACTGATTTTGGATACAGCCGCAGCATGGTTTCGTCGGTTTATCGGGAATTGGACCGAAAGCTGGCTCCTGCTGTAAAATGAAACAACTGAATAGGGAGCTGAAAAAATGAAATGTCCAGCGTGTCAGCATAATGGGACGAGGGTTTTGGACTCCCGTCCCGTTGATGAAAGCAGATCGATTCGCAGAAGACGCGAATGCGAATCTTGCAGTTACAGGTTTACAACATTTGAAAAGGTGGAAGAAATTCCGCTGATCGTCGTTAAAAAAGAAGGAATCCGTGAAGAATTCAGCCGGGAGAAGATGCTCCGCGGCTTGATCAAAGCGTGCGAAAAGCGGCCTGTCGCTTTAAAGCAGCTTGAAGATATTTGCTTTGAAATCGAAAAAGAGCTTAGAAACCAAGGCGTTTCAGAAGTGAAAAGCGAGAATATCGGCGAAATGGTGATGGACCGCCTGGCGAAAATCGATGAGGTCGCATACGTCAGATTTGCGTCGGTATACCGCCAGTTTAAGGATATCAACGTATTTATCGAGGAACTGAAAGATTTAATAAAGAAAGAACGGTAAAGAGCTGAAAACTTGATCCAGCTCTTTTCTCATGACAAAAATCGCGGGCGGATGACATCCTGCCCGAAAAAAGGTGTAAAATGAGGACAAGAAACAAATTGGAAGGTTGACAATCGATATGAGTAATTACTGGAAAGATTTGCTTCCCGTTGATCCTTACGTCGTCAAGAGCCACGGGCTGCTTCAGGATTTGGACCGGCAAATTGTCACCCTTTTGTATCAGCCTTTGATCGGGTCTTTCTCGCTCAGCCTGTTTTTTACGCTCTGGGGAGAGCTTGAGCAAAACAGGATATGGGGGAACAGCTCGACCCACAGGCAGCTGATGGGGACGATGCAGGCCAGCCTGAAAACGATTCACGCCGAAAAAGAAAAACTTGAGGGAATCGGACTGCTGAAGACATATGTAAAAGAAACGGAGCAGGAACGCTTATTTATATACGAATTGATCGCGCCGCTCAGACCGGACGAGTTCTTTCAGGACGGAATGCTGAATGTGTTTTTGTACAACCGTGTCGGAAAAGCGCGGTTCCAGCAGCTGAAAGATTATTTTTCTCATCCGTCAGTGCCTGAAGAGGCGCGTGATGTCACGCGCTCGTTCAACGAAGTCTTTGCAGCCGTGCAGCCGAGCGAATGGAAGCTTTCGGATGATATGGCGGACGCTATGAAGCTTGCGGATGACCGGGAATATACAAAAGAGGGGCAAAGCAAACCGGTCACGGTGACAGACGACGCGTTTGATTTTCAGCTGTTTCTGGCAGGGCTGTCCGAAACGCTGATTCCAAGAAAGGCGCTGACCGGCCAAGTAAAAGAAACGATTAAAAAACTTGCTTTTCTCTACGGAATCGAGCCGCTCGATATGCAGAACGTCGTCATGTCAGCCGTTGACGAACATGATATGATCACGACAGAAGCGCTGAGGAAAGCGGCGAGCGACTGGTATCAGATCGAAAGAAACGGCCTGCTGCCCGAGCTTGTCGACAAGGTTCAGCCGCTCAGGCTGCGCGAGCATACGAATGAACAGCCGGCGTCAAAGGAAGAAACGTTGATCGCCCTTTTGGAACAGGTGTCCCCGAGAAAACTGCTTCAGGATATAGCCGGGGGGGCGGAGCCTTCCAAAGCCGATTTAAAAATCATCGAAGAAATCATGCTTGACCAAAAGCTTGAGCCGGGCGTCATCAATGTCCTGATTTATTATGTCATGCTCCGGACCGATATGAAGCTTTCGAAAAACTACATTCAAAAAATCGCTTCCCACTGGGCAAGAAAAAAAGTGAAGACGGTAAGGGAAGCGATGAAGCTCGCAAAAGAAGAAAACCGTCAATATCTCGAATGGGCGCAAGGAAAGAAAAAGCAGGGGAATAAAAAAGTCATCAGGGAAGAGAAGCTGCCGGATTGGCTGCAAAACGAGGCGGCCGAAGCACTGCCTAAGGATGAGCAGACTGCGGCAAGCAAGGAAGATTTTGAATTGCAAAAGCAAAAGCTGCTCGAAGAAGTAAAGAAACTGAGAAACCATTCCGCCCTTTAAAAAGTGAGGTGAACAAGAGGTATGGAGCCGATTAAACGAGCTTTACAAGGCGTGACGACAAGGCCTGATTTCCAAAAGCGCCTTGAGGATATGAAGAAAAAAGTCCTTTCCGACCATGATGTTCAGGAATTTCTGAAAACGCACCGGACGGAAGTGGACGAAGGAATGATTGAGAGAAGCTTGAACAAGCTGTATGAATTTACGCAGCAAAGCAAAGCATGCAGCGGCTGTCCAAGCCTGAAAGAATGCAAAAACCTGATTCAGGGGTTTTATCCAAAGCTTGTGCTGAACGGAAAAACGATTGACGTTCAGTATGACACATGCCCTGAAAAGCGAAAAGCCGATGAAAGGGAAAGACAGCGTTCATTGATCAAAAGCATCTACATTCAAAAGGATCTATTGGAAGCTACATTTGCGGATATTGACGGAGACGATCCGAGCAGGCTGAAAGTTCTTCAGCTTGCGACTGAATTCTTCCACGACTATAATGAGACGGGAAAGGGAAAAGGAATTTATATCCATGGGAGATTCGGCGTCGGAAAAACCTTTATGCTGGCGGCCATCGCCAATGAGCTTGCTTCAAAGGACCATCCGTCGATTCTCGTTTATGTTCCCGAGTTTGTCAGGGAGCTGAAAAACGCGATTCACGACCAATCATTGGAGGAAAAGCTGGATATGGTGAAATCAACGCCTGTCCTCTTGCTGGATGATATCGGAGCAGAGTCCATGTCAAGCTGGGTCAGGGATGAAGTGATCGGCACGATTCTTCAGCACAGAATGGCCCAGCAGCTGCCGACGTTTTTCTCTTCAAACTTTGACCCGGATGAGCTGAAGCATCATTTTACGTATTCCCAAAGAG
>NZ_JBALMR010000058.1:0-33584 GCF_036963165.1 Bacillus sp. JJ675
CCAATATATCTTTCGTTTTGTTCCATTCGTCATCATCGGCAAGCCATTTTAACTGCAGCTCTTCCTGAACAGCAGACTTGCTGCCGCTGAGCTCTTTCCAAGCAATCAACGGCATGGAGGCATTCCACATTACATCGTCGTTCGCTCTCAATGCTCCAATACCGGATGGACCGGTGACTGCGGCCACCTCAACCACTTCGTTCTTAAATCGCCTTTCAAACCGTTTCTTTTGACTCGATATCCCCATACTGTCTTCCTCCTGATTCACTATGTATATCTGTAAATATTGTGTATCGTGGATCTGCATTTCTTTGCTTATATTCGGACTGGAAGAACCAATCCAATTATACCAAAAACAGCTGGGAAAAAGAATCAATTTCCTCATTTCTCTTTCTCCGGCAACATAAAAAACACAACCAAAATCTCAATTTGGCCGTGTCCGGTCACTTTTTGTCTATACCTCTTGATGTTCTAGTATTGGATCATCTAATTTCGCCGCTTTCTGAGTTTATTTCTCGTATCAGCCGAGATACTGTTTCAGTATGTCCAGCCCCATTTTCAACTCATCTAATGAGTTTGTAGAAGAAAGCCCAATGCGCAAATACTTTTCGCGTGAAGTCTGCCCGCTGAGAAAACGGTCAGAATGAAAAACCCGAATGCCGCGCATTTTCAAATCCTCTTCCAACTGAGATGAATCAGCATTCTTTTCAATAGAAAGCCAGCGGTAAAAACTAAGGGGATGTTCACCAGGCTTATTCGGAGAAAAATACTCTGCGTAAATCTCATTTGCAGACTGTACAAGCCGTTTCTTTTGCGACACAATTTCATGAGCCTTGCCTGATAGAATCAGCTCCGTGACGACCTCCGCATCTAACGAGGACGTTTTGACATTGACGTTGAAAATGCTCTGTAAAATATTCTGGCGGAAGGCATCCCCATACACCATATAGGCGACTCTTAATCCGGAGCATATGGACTTGGAAGTGCTGCAAATATATACGCTCTGGTCCGGAAGCAAATTGAACATCGGCTGCTGATAATCGGAGATAATACCTGCCGTCAGAAATGCATGGATATCATCCTCGATCAAAATCAAATGATGCTTGCGGATAACCGCCGCTAATTCATGTTTTCGAAAATCTGAAATCATGATTGTTGTGGGATTACAGCAAGAAGGCATCAGAAAAACCCCGTGTATTTTTGTTTGGCAGCACTGTTTTTCAAGTTCATCCGGCAGCATCCCAAACTGGTCTCCGGGAATGGGGACCAACTGTACATGGAGCATTTTTGCCAACTCAATAAAGTTTGAATAGGTGTATAAATCGGTTGCAATCCGATTACCAGGCTCAAACAGTGCCGTCAATGCAATGGCCAGCGCATTTTGAGCCCCGGAAACAATCGCCATATGCTCTTGGTCTGCCTGAATACCGAAAGACTCCATCCAATTTAACCCTGCCGTTTTTTGATGCGGAATTCCTGTCGGATCATTGTAATTTAAAAGCTTATCCAAATAGCTTTTCTCCGCAACCTTTTGCATAAGCTCCGATACGATTCCGTTGGTTTGTTCAAAAGAGGCTACAAATCCAAGATCAATAAGATTTGTGATGTTATCCGCGGAGATGGTAATAGAACGGGCTGCATTGGGAGATACAAAGGTTCCGCTTCCGGTGATTGCATAAATCAAACCCTTGAACCCGCACAATTTGTAGGCACGGGTAACCGTGGTAAAGTTTAAGTCGAGAAAATCCGCCAATTCCCGCTGTGGTGGCAGCTTTGTCCCGGGCGCCAAGAAGCCGTTTACAATATCCTGTTCAAGCAGCTCCGCAATCGAATAATAATAAGGACGCTTTAACGCTTTTTTATCAGGTTTCCAAGACATTGGATAATGATCAAATGAATTTACCGGCATATTGCACCTCTTAGATCGTATTCCATACAATCATATCATTTATTGTATGGAATTTTATAATTGATCAGCTCCCATTTCAAAGATTGATTTTGAACAAAAGAATTGTAATCCATACAATTCTTTTGTTCATTGTATGGATTTTGTGTGTTAAATTTGTATGGAATAAAGTTTCAGCTAAGGATGTGGATCATATGAAAAAAAGAAATCAAATATGGATTGCTTGCCGCGCGGCTTTTCCACATACGCTTCCGATTTTGGCGGGCTTTGTATTTTTGGGGATTGCCTACGGAATCTATATGAATTCATTAGGGTTCAGCGCCATTTATCCAATCATCATGAGCTTTGCCATTTTTGCAGGCTCAATGGAATTTGTCGCAGCCAATTTTTTGCTTGGGGCGTTCAACCCGCTGAACGCTCTTTTCTTAACTTTAATGGTGAACGCACGCCATTTGTTTTATGGCATTTCTATGCTGGATAAGTATAGGGGAACCGGTAAGAAAAAGTTTTATCTGATTTACGGGATGTGCGACGAGTCTTTTTCTATCAATTGTACCGCCCATATTCCGAAGAATGTAGACAAGGGCTGGTTTATGTTCTTCGTGACACTGCTTAATCATTCTTATTGGGTCATAGGAGCGGCGATCGGCGGCATTTTCGGATCTCTCGTCAAGTTCAACACAGAAGGGCTCGATTTTGTGATGACCGCTCTTTTTGTTGTGATTTTTATTGAACAGTGGATGAAAGAGAAACGGCACTTTAGTGCCCTCGCAGGACTTGGACTTTCGGCAGCAAGCCTTATGATTTTTGGCGGAAACAACTTCATGATTCCTGCCATGCTTGCGATTCTGGGAGTGCTTACCGCTTTTAGAAAACCATTGGAGAAAGTTGAGGTTGCCGCATGACAATGAGTGTAACGCAGCAAATGATCACGATTGCTATGGTTGTGCTAGGCACAATGCTGACAAGGTTTCTTCCATTTATGATTTTCCCATCGGGCAAACCGACGCCGAAGTATATACAATATCTCGGCAAAGCGCTGCCATCGGCGGTCATCGGGCTTTTGGTCATTTATTGTTTTAAGGATGTGAGTTTACTTTCCGGCAGCCGCGGCATCCCTGAATTTATTGCAGTAGCGGCAGTTGCGCTGCTTCACTTTTGGAAGAAAAATATGCTCCTTTCCATAGCAGGGGGAACGATCATCTACATGATGTTAGTGCAATGGGTTTTTTAATTCCGCTTTTATTCGAAGGAGGAGCCGGCAATGAAGAAGAAAATTGACGAGGTCAACATTTACGAAAAACACTATCAACAAATTTATAAACATGTAAAGAACGATCCGTATGCACAATCGCTGGGAATTCAGCTGACAACATTTGAAGCAGGCTTTGCGGAAGCAATGCTTGAAGTAAGAAGCCATATGGTAAATGCATATGGGACTGTTCACGGGGCAGTGCTATACGCATTAGCAGATCATGCTTTTTCGGCAGCGTGCAATGCATACGGAAAAACATCATTAGGACTCTCGACAACCATCCAGTTTATTGAATCAGCTAAACCAGGGGACAAGATCGTTGCCCGCGCGACAGAAATCAAGCGAAACTTCCGCACAGGTTTTTATCGAATCGACATCTTACACGGCGAAAATCTGATCGCAACCATGGAGGCAGTGTCTTATCGCAAGAATCATTATTTTATTGAACTTGATGAAACTGATTAACTTGTCTTAGGGATAGTCAATGCAGGTTTCTTAGTACCCGGAGCCGCCCAAATCCCTCAACTCAAGAACCATGACATCGTCGATTCTATATATAACTTGCAAGATAGAGGGCTTAAACCAAGATCATAAAACCTCCTAAATATTAAAACTTTCAATTCTATAATAGTCTTTTTAGCGTCGAAGTCGTTCCTTTATATCAAGTAAATGACCCTGCTTTTTTAATGGGATCAACGGGTAAGGGGGGAGCGACTTGTCTTACTGATGGCATGCTTTGAAGTATTCGTCAATACAGGAGATCAAATTAACTAAGGAAGAATAAAAAAAAGCATTAGAATGAACTGGCTCTCAATGCTTTTAGTGACACAACTGCAGATATTGTGGAGTCCGTAACAAGCATGACAGGAAGATATTCTTGTTGATGTACCAAGTTTCACTCGTTCCTGAAGCTTCAGGTGAAAGAAGAATTGCATTCTAAAAATTGAGGAAGTTCGTTTAAATCTGGAATTAAACATTTAAACAAGAGGTAAATTTATATGCCTAAAATGGACAATATGCTAGCAATCCTATGGATGCTTAGTTCAGGTGAAAAAATTACTGCAAAACAAATTTCAGAAAAGTTAGAAATAAATATAAGGACTGTATATCGTTATATTGATACACTTTCAACAAGTGGTGTACCTATCATTTCAGACCCGGGACATAACGGCGGGTACACTTTATTGCATAATTTTATTAAAGCTCCTCTTTTTTTTGATGTTGAGGAGCAAATCTCACTATTTCACGCTGCTGTTTTTGCAGAAGAAGCCGGATATTATGGAGGAGAAGCACTAAATAGGGCTGTTTCAAAGCTGAGTAAATATTCAAATCAAGAGCAGAAAACAAAGATAAACCAACATTTAATCAGTCTTGAAGTAATAAGTCGATTAAGTTCCTTCTCGATGGAACCTTTCTTAAAGGAGTTGGAGCTGGCCGTAGCTGGCGGATACTCTGTAAAAATTCTATACCATAAAAGTGGCGAAGAGCAATCAAGTAATAGATTGGTTGATCCGTACAGAATGATTTATTGGAATCATAAGTGGTATGTGATTGGATTTTGTCATCTTAGAAAGGATATCCGCAGTTTTAGAGTAGATCGAATTGAAAGTCTAAAGCTAACCGAAAATAAGTTTAACCGGCCAGAGAAATTTTCAGCACGTGACTTTTTTATGAAAAACCTCCTTCCGACAATAGAAGATAAGGAAGGGATTATCCCTTTGGTTATTAACGGGAATACAAGAGCGTTGGATGATATTTGCCAACATTGGTTTTTAGGACATTATTTGCAAGAAAGGTCTTCAAACCAAGCTGTATTTCTTCTTGAAAAAAATATGATACATACATATGTACCTCATTTACTTTTACCGTACGGTAAATCAATTCGAGTTATTGAGCCAATAAGTCTTAAGAAAAGACTTATCGAAGTTCTGTCGGAATTAATAAAATTTCATCAAGCATGATAACTTCCCTGACGTTAACTGTCAGGGAAGTTATATTATGATGGGCTATATCAATTGTGATCGGAGAGTGATTGGATGCAAACAAAAAAAGTGTACCTTTATGTATTTCATACAATGTCAGACTGGGAATATGGATATTTAATTGCTGAACTGAAATCAGGAAGATATTTCAAAAAAAGTTTAGCCCCTTTAAAAGTAGTTACAGTAGGAGCTAATAAAGAAATGATTACTACGATGGGAGGACTGAACATAACGCCAGATATTTCCCTTGATGAGTGTACTCTTGAGAGTAAAGATCTTTTCATTTTGCCTGGAGGGAATACTTGGGGAGAAGGTATTCATCAACCTATCTTGAAAAAAATCGGCGAAGCTTTAAAGCTTGGCACTATTGTTGCTGCAATTTGCGGTGCAACTGAGGGCCTCGCGAATATTGGATACCTAGATTCCAGAAAACATACCAGCAATAGCTTAGAATATATTAAAATGGTCTGTCCTCATTATAAAGGAGAAAAATTTTATGAGATGGGGCCTGCAGTATCTGACGAGAATTTGGTTACAGCATCAGGAGTAGCTCCTCTGGAATTTGCGAAAGAAGTACTGAAAATATTAGATGTGTTTGCACCAGATACATTAGATTCATGGTATAACCTGAATAAAACTCATCAACCTGAATACTTTTTTCAGCTAATGAATTCAATAAATGGATGAGCTAAAAAATCAACATAATGACCAAGCTTTAGACGATGTCAAAGCAGGCTGCCGATGTTCTCGGCAGTCTTTTTTGATTTCCACCTAAATTATCCAGAAATTTCACAAAATAAAAAATCCTTTTTTTAGGTTTTGGGGCCATGTTGTTTTTATGAAAGGACCGGCGATCACCATTGATACGGCTTGCTCTTCATCCCTCGTTGCTGTTCATATGGCGTGTAAATCTTTGCTTACAGGTGATTGCGAAATGGCGATCGCCGGCATAGAGAAATATTAACCATTCCTTCGATAAAAGATAAAATTAGAGGCTACCTGGCATACCATAATCAACTGATCAATTCCGGTGCCATCAACGCCAACATTCATCACTTGTTATGCGGCGATATGACCGAAAGAGGGTGGACGCGCTCTACCGCTCACAATTATCTGGAATATGAATTAAAGGGAGACCATGTTACGATCTTTGATCCTCAATATATTGAGGAGAACGTAAATACGATTTGGTCTATTGTGAAAAGCATTAAAGAGCGACACCAAGATGAACTTGCATTTCATGAACAACTGTCATTGGCAACCTCTGAGAGAGACAAAAAATTTGATAGAGGATAAGGTTTACTAGTAATTTTTTGATCAACGTTTGCCGAAGAAAAAAAGCTTGTCGATAAAGTCCAGATAAACGGCTTCGTCGATAAGCTTTTTTGTTAAAGAAGCAGTTGATCGCCTATGACTTTACATAACATCAATTGCTTCCGCTCAATATATAAGTATATAATTATATAACAATATCCAAACTGGAGGAGCATCAAGTGAATAGAACAATTGTAGAGACGGATAAGGCGGCAGAAGTATTAAAATTGCTCGGGGATAAAACACGCTTAACGATGGCGGCTATTCTAAAACAGCGTGAATGTTGTGTTTGTGAATTTCTCGAAGTGTTTACCATGAGTCAGCCGTCATTAGCCAACATCTTCGCAAACTCAGGAATGCAGGATTATTGAATGAAGAGAAAAGAGGGCAGTGGGTTTACTATTCTTTAAATCCGAAAAGCGAATTTTTCGAATTAATTGATGAGCTGTTAAAACATTTACCAGACCAAACAGAACAAATCAAAAAAATAAATGCAAGCAAGGTTACAGCTCGTTGTGACTGCTAATAACAGTGGAGAAGGGGGCTTGAGAAAATGAGTCATACAGAAAAAAAGCGATTGTCTTTTCTTGACCGCTATTTAACACTTTGGATTTTCCTTGCCATGGCGATCGGAATAGGCACAGGGTTTGTTTTTCCCAGCTTCGCAGACGGACTAAACCGTTGGCAAATAGGAACAACATCTATACCACTTGCGATCGGCTTAATTTTGATGATGTATCCTCCTCTTGCCAAAGTGCGCTATGAAGAGATGGGAAGAGTTTTTACAGATATCAAAATCCTTTTGTTATCGCTTGTACAAAACTGGATTATCGGCCCGATTCTCATGTTCTTATTAGCCATTGTATTTTTGCCTGATAAACCAGAGTATATGGTTGGACTCATTATGATTGGTTTAGCCCGTTGTATTGCCATGGTTATTGTGTGGAATGATCTAGCAAAAGGCGACGCTCAATACGCGGCAGGGTTGGTTGCTTTTAACTCTGTTTTCCAGGTACTGTTTTTTTCAGTTTATGCTTATATCTTTGTAACTGTCATTCCAGAACGGCTTGGTATTGAAGGCGCAATCGTTGATATTACAATGGGCGAAGTCGCAAAATCTGTATTTATTTACTTAGGTATTCCGTTTATTGCTGGAATGTTAACACGCTTAATACTTGTTAAAGCAAAGGGCAGACAATGGTATGAAAAAGTATTCATTCCGAAAATCAGCCCGGTTACGCTTATCGCTTTGCTGTTTACCATTGTCGTAATGTTCTCATTAAAGGGAGATATGGTGATAAGCTTGCCGCTAGATGTAGTCCGGGTTGCGATTCCGTTACTCATTTACTTTGTCGTGATGTTTTTTGTTTCGTTCTACTTAGGAAAGAAATTCGGGTCAAACTATGGGGTTGCCGCAACATTAGCCTTTACAGCAGGCAGTAATAACTTTGAATTAGCAATTGCGGTGGCTGTCGGTGTATTCGGCATTCACTCGGGTGCTGCGTTTGCAGCGGTTATCGGCCCTTTAGTTGAAGTGCCGGTTATGATCGGATTGGTGAACGTTGCTCTTTGGCTGCGCAAGAAATACTATGGTTCAAATGTCAAAGCACAATGAGCGAAAGGTTGGATGAAAAAAATGAGCAAAGAAAAAAAGACGATTTACTTTTCTTGTGTACAGGGAATTCTTGTCGAAGTCAAATGGCAGAAGGGTTTGGCAAAAAATATTTAGGCGATGAATACAATGTATATTCCGCTGGAATTGAAGCCCATGGTTTAAATCCGAATGCCGTAAAAGCAATGAAGGAAGCAGGAATAGATATTTCAAACCAAACTTCAGATATGATTGATCCTCAAATTTTAAACAAGGCTGATTTTGTCGTTACATTATGTGGCGATGCCAACGATAAATGCCCAATAACGCCCCCGCACGTCAAACGTGATCATTGGGGATTCGATGATCCAGCCAAAGCAGCAGGAACTGAAAAAGAGAAATGGGCTGTATTCCAGCGGGTTCGGGATCAAATTGAAGAAAGAATCAAGCGGTTTGCGATCGCGGGAAAATAAAAAAATGAAGGCCCTTCTGTTTTGAAGGGCCTTTCATTTGGTTTTACAACAACTTTTCCATTGCCATCACATCAACATTCTGTCCATTTCGAAAGTAATATTGAAGCAGTCTTTTTTCCGCTTGTCGGCTCGAACCAGGTTTTGCTGTGACTAATGATAGCGCGAAATTAAAAAAGAACCTGGACGTTTTTACCAGGTTCTTTTTATATTGCACGAAAACAGACACGATGATATAATAAGATTACGTTTGTTTTCCGTAAAATAGCATAAGTATCCTATCTTACATTTTAATTGTACCATGCCGGAAAGCTCTTGTCAAATTTTTTTTCGAAGGAGAGATGGAGAATGAGTTCTTTGGTTCTCGGTTTTCACGAAATGGAAAAAACACAGCTTTTGCTCGTTGGGGGAAAGGGGTTACATTTAGGGGAATTATCAAAAATTCAAGGAATACAAGTGCCAGAAGGATTTTGTGTCACAACAGCAGGATATCAAAAAGCAATCAAACAAAATGAAACGTTCCAAACGTTGTTGGATCAACTGACCAAGCTAAAAGTGGAAGATCGGGATCAAATTGGTGAAATCAGCAGGAAGATTCGAAAAACCATTATGGAAGTAGAAATTCCTTCCGATGTTGTGAAAACAGTTGTTCACTATCTCTCCCAGTTTGGCGATGAACATGCTTATGCCGTGCGTTCTAGTGCGACTGCTGAAGATTTGCCGCATGCCTCTTTTGCCGGTCAACAAGACACCTATTTAAATGTCATCGGCAAAAAAGCAATTTTGCAGCACATCAGCAAATGTTGGGCATCCCTATTTACGGACCGCGCGGTCATCTACCGTATGCAAAATGGATTTGACCACAGTCAAGTTTATATATCCGTTATCATCCAAAAGATGATTTTCCCGCAGGCTTCAGGGATTTTATTTACCGCTGATCCCGTTACTTCCAACCGAAAGCTGCTATCCATCGATGCCGGTTTTGGACTTGGAGAAGCGCTGGTCTCCGGCTTGGTATCTGCCGATTGTTATAAAGTACAGAAAGGGGAAATCGTCGAGAAGAGGATCGCAACCAAAAAATTGGCGGTCTATGGACGAAAAGAAGGCGGAACGGAGACAAAGCAGATCGATCCCGATCAGCAAAAGACGCAAACACTTACTGACCGGCAAATTTTACAACTGGCACGCATCGGAAGACAAATCGAATCTTATTTCGGCCAGCCGCAAGATATCGAATGGTGTTTGGCCGATGATACATTTTATATTGTCCAGAGCCGGCCGATCACAACTTTATACCCGATCCCTGAAGCGGATGATCAGGAAAATCACGTTTATGTATCTGTTGGTCACCAACAAATGATGACAGCCCCCATGAAACCATTGGGATTGTCTTTTTGGCTATTAACGACTTCAGCAAACATGCGCATAGCTGGCGGAAGGTTGTTTGTTGATGTTGCACCTCTGCTGGCTTCACCTGCCAGCAGAGAAACTATATTAAAACTTGGACAATCCGATCCGCTCATAAAAGACGCACTCGTGACCGTGCTAGAGCGAGGAGATTTTATAAAAAAGTTACCAAATGATGAAAAAGAAATGGGCCCCGGTAAAAACACAAAAAGTATGCCGCCTGCGGATTATCAAACATTAAAAGACTACGATCCGACAATCGTTTCTGATTTGATTAAACGCAGTCAAACATCGATAGAAGAGTTAAAACAAAAAATCCAAACAAAATCAGGAACGGATCTGTTTGATTTTATTCTGGAAGATATCCAGCAATTAAAGAAGAGTTTATCTGATCCACAAAGCTTTGGTGTAATTATGACAGCCATGAATGCTTCATCATGGATCAACGAAAAAATGAACGAGTGGTTAGGTGAAAAAAACGCAGCAGATGCGCTTTCTCAATCTGTACCAAACAATATTACTTCAGAAATGGGCTTGGCGCTACTCAATGTCGCAGATGTGATTCGTCCTTTTCCAGAGGTAATTGATTACTTACAACATGTAAAAGATGATAACTTTTTGGATGAATTGGCTAAGTTGGACGGCGGACGCGAAACCCGAGACGCGATCTATGATTATCTCAGCAAATACGGAATGCGTTGTCCCGGAGAAATCGATATTACGAAAACCCGATGGAGCGAAAAACCAATTACACTTGTCCCGCTGATTCTGGGTAACATCAAAAACTTTGAACCTAATGAAAGCCATCGGAAATTTGAACAAGGGCGGCGTGCGGCTTTGCAAAAAGAACAAGAAATAGTAGAGCGATTGAAGCAATTGCCGGATGGTGAGCAAAAAGCCAAAGAAACTAAACGAATGATCGGCCTCATCAGGAATTTCATAGGCTATCGGGAATATCCAAAATACGGCATGATTCATCGCTACTTCGTTTATAAGCAGGCTTTACTGAAAGAAGCCGAAAAACTCGAACAAGCGGACGTTATTCTCGAAAAAGAAGATATATACTATCTCACTTTTGAAGAACTTCACGAAGCCGTACGCACAAATACAGTAGATTACCAGATCATCAGCAAACGTAAAGACGAGTACAAATTATACGAAAAACTAACTCCACCGCGCGTTATCACGTCTGATGGCGAAATCATTGCAGGTGAGTACAAACGAGAGAATCTCCCGGACGAAGCTATTGCAGGTCTTCCTGTTTCTTCCGGAGTGATAGAGGGACGAGCGCGTGTCATCTTAAACATGGAAGATGCTGACCTGGAAGATGGGGATATTTTGGTCACCGCCTTTACGGATCCCAGCTGGACACCATTGTTTGTATCCATCAAAGGCCTGGTCACCGAAGTCGGCGGCCTGATGACCCATGGAGCAGTTATCGCACGTGAATACGGCTTGCCAGCCGTTGTCGGAGTAGAGAATGCTACCAAACTGATAAAAGATGGACAACGAATTCGCGTGCATGGAACCGAAGGCTATATCGAAATATTATAATGGCTGTCTATTGCACATAAAAGCCTTATTAACAAAATCAACAAATATCACTCATAAAAAGAACTCTCCGGATTCGGAGAGTTCTTACATTTTTATCCGCATGTTTGCGCGTGGTGTCAGCTGCACTGGTATTACAGCGGCTGGAGAAGAAAACGAGAACACCAAAACGATTAGTAAGATGGGTAACACATGAGAAAACGGCGCAATTGTCAACAAAACAGAACAGTAAGATCAATTTGACCTCTCTTTTCAAATCTCATTCTAGTTTACATAATATATATTCTCGGAAGTTAAACTTGTAAGAGAAATTCCGTCTCGAAATATTAAGTATACTAGAAAATTGAGACGGAATTTCAAAATTTAGAATGAATTACGATTTAATTACTTATATACGTAGCAAGTTCCATCAATAACTGTTACACATGTATATGTTCTAGAATAAGATTTGCCGTTACTGTCTCTAAAGAAAACAGTTACAGTGCCGTTGCCGTTCCACTGGAATTGATATGCATCTGGATATTTGTCCCGAATCGGAGTTAAATCCGGTGCTGCACTTGCAGGTAATCCGGATACTAACAAAGCCCCGGCAACTGCCAAAGCTCCCACTGCTTTTTTGAATTTGCTTTTAAACATAACACACATCCCCTTTTCGTTTTTTACCTATTAAATGCTTGTCCATTTAATAGACACCTTGATATTACCACTGCGAGGATGAAAAATTTGTCATATTGTGTAGGATTGAGAAAAAATTCAAAAATTAAACATATTTTTACATTTAATTAATAAACGATCTGTTTATGAGTTCTTCATCTTGCAATCGGTGAAAAGCCAATTTGATATTTTATTTTCCCGCCGCATACACAACAATTTCTTTCCCCCATTTACGTATATGTTTTTCCGGCGTCATGCCGATCCGTTCGGCAACTTTTCTGGAAGCCAGATTGTTAACGTCGATTAAAGACACGAGTTTTTGAACGTTCATGTTTTTAAATCCGTACCGTTTACATGCTGCGGCGGCTTCAGTTGCGTAGCCGTTTCCCCAGACGCGCCTTGCAAACGAATAGCCGAGTTCCATTTCGCGGACGCCTTCGACTTCCTGCGGAACGATGCCGCATTGTCCCAAAAATTCGCCCGTTTCTTTATGCTCGACGATCCAAAGCCCTGTGCCGTGTTTTGCGTAATTGTTTAGCATCTTAGCGATCCATTCGATCGTTTGCTTTTCATCTTTTGTCGACGGATAGTATTCCATTGCGATTGGATCAGAAAAAATCTCCAGCAAATTGCAAACGTCTTTTTTTGTCATGTTTCGCAATGTGAGCCTCTCAGTCGTTAAAACGATGTCTTTCATCGGTTTTCCTCTCCTTAGAAGTTGCTTATGACGGAGAAATCAGTTCATTATAAACCGTTTCCAATTCTTCTAATGAAATATCCCCGTATGTGCACTTGATCACCGCATCGGCGAATTCGTCGTAGTCGTCATCTGTAGAAAAGCCTTGCTGCAGCTTTTTCGCGTAAGCGTCGATTTGTTCCTTTTGTTTTCGAACGTCTTTTTCCTTACCCGGATAATCCGGTCCGTTGATCAAGCTGCTGTTTTCTTTGACCAGCAGCATGTACTGTTTTAACGTTTCATTCATTTTCCTGGTCACCCGTCCTTTCTATTCTAATGTTCCTGTTTTGCTCCGCCCGTATCCCCTTTTACAAAAATCTTCCTCTATCATACCACATGCCGGACTGAAAAAACGGACACCATATCGGTGTCCGTTAGACTTATTTAGGCTCTGTTCCCCAAATCAGCTTGCCGTTTTCATACAATGTGATTTTTTTAGTATTTTTAAAAGTGGTTGTTGAGTTTGTAAAGGAATAATCGCCGTTTTGTGCGTAATTGCTCCAGCCGTCATTGTGAAGGCGGATCTGGATTTCCCCGGTACTTGCTCCCGGTGAGAGCGTTCCGTTTTTAAAACCGAGTTCAAGATACGTATCTGCGCCCTTTACGGATTTCGCTAATTTCACGAATTTGTGAGAAATGTTGCTGCAGCCGATTTGAGCGTAGTCGCAGTCGAAATTTTGTCCTTTGCCGTTCGCTTTATACCAGTAGCGGACCGTCACTTTCTTTAAATCAACCGTTTTTTTGCTGTTGTTTTTAATGTTGAGCTGCGGGCGGATTTGGTTGCCGTTCACATTCCCGTCCCCCGCTCTGTATTGTACAGCGACGCTGTTTCCCTGTTTGCCGCTGTTTTGATCAGAGTTTCCTTTGTCTTTTGAATCAGAGTTATCTTTGTCCTTTGAGCCGGAATCAGGGCTGTCTTGTGAGCCGGAGTTATCTTGAGAGCTCCGGATATTCTCCCTTACGAATTTTCCTGAGGCAGATAAGTCAGACAGCTTCCACCCTCCTGTTTTAGACGCTCCAGGATTTAAAGCGGCGGATGATTCCTGTTTGTCGGAAAGGCTCCAGTTGACCCAGCTGATTTTCTTGCTGTTTAGATATGTCAGCCATTCCCGAGACTGGTCAAGGTATACTCCTCCGTTTCCGGAAGCGTCGCTTGTCCCCCATTCGGTAACGAAAATCGGAGCGCCTTTGCTCAGTGCATAATTCGCTTTATCTCTTAAAGATTGGCCGTGTGTTCCTGCGTAAAAGTGAAGCGAATACATGACATTGGCGTCTTTCAATTGATTATCTGCTGCATCGTTGACATCCTGGCTCCACGTTCCTGTTCCGACGATGATGATGTTATCCGGATCGTTTTTGCGGATCACTGAAATCACTTCTTCCGCATACGGCTTGATATCGCGGTTCCAGTTTACATCACCGTTCGGTTCGTTGGCGATTTCATAAATGACGTTCGGCGTATTTCCGTAAAGGCTCGACATTTCTTTGAAAAACTCTTTAGCCTTTGCTTTATTTTGATTCGGGTTGCCGTCGCTTAAAATATGCCAGTCGATGATGACATAGATGCCGAGTTCTTTTGCCGCTTCAACAGCTTCTTTGACTTTGTTTTTAACGGACGGATTATCGATGTAGCCGCCCTCACCCGTGTACATGGCTGCACGGAAGACATTGATGCCCCAGTCATCTCTTAGCCATTTTAAGCTCGATTTATTGACATAATCACCGTACCACTGCAAACCGTGCGAGCTGATCCCTTTCAATTGGACCGCTTTTCCGCTTTGATTGACGAGCTGAGTACCTTTAATCTTAAGCTGGCCGTTTGCGGCAACCGGCGTTTTGGAAGCGGCTGCTGCCGCTGGCGCCATTGCTCCGCTGAAAACGAGCGCTATTATCGCAAAACATGCAATAATTGAACGTTTGACATGTTGCATTCTTTTCCCTCCAAAATGAAAATTTTAAAAGTATGCCGTTTTACGGGTGCTTCTCCCTCCTTTTCACGTTTATGGCACGATCCTGATTCTAAAAATCTTTTCGTTAATCGTCCATCAACCATATTGCTTGTTTTTAAGGTCTTGAAAATCTATCAATTTCCTCTTTTCGTATTGATGAGGAGGGCAGAATGCTATTTTAATGTAACGTTCAACACGAAACGAACAGGACTTCCCACATTTATTTTCTATATATTCTTAATTTTATGAATACAGTTCAGGATACTTCATTGAATGAAAAAACGATTTTTAGGAATAAAGCTCCAAAAAATCGCCATGTTTTTCACCTATATTTTGTGACGCTTTAAAGACAAAAAATAAAATCAACCTGCTACAACGTTATTTCTTTACGTCAGCTAAAAATCCGATGAGCTTCGTTCCGATTCCGACAAATGTTTCAAGGATCGCCTGTGCGCCCGCTATCGACAAAATAAAAATGACCGGGGTGCTCGCTTTCGGAATGAGCAGATAGCCGAGACCGATGATAATGGCGCACCAAATCCCTGCGCACCAATAGCAATTCAGCAAATAGCCGACGTTTGATTTGGGTACTTTTTTCACGTCGACATGGCCTTTTTCATCGATGATTTTCTTGTTCTTCATAAACGGCTTTCGGATAAACTCTGTGATTTTGTCAAAGACAATCAAATGGGTTAACCGATAGCTGGCGAGAATCAGCATCACATACGTAAGCCACGATATATCCTCCATCCTGAGCCTCCAATTATACGAAAGTGTCTATGTTTAGGTATTCCCGATTCTTCTTGACTTATTGCGCTTTATGCGATTTTTTCGGAATGTGATGTAGATCACGAATTTCTCTTTGTAATCGCGATACATTTAACCTGGAACATCATTATAAGCATCAGGAGGTTTTATAATGGATACAATCTTTGATCAAACAACGAAAACCGGTGATATTGTTGCGCGTTTTCCAAGAGCCAGCCGGCTGTTAAAGGAATATCGAATTGATTTTTGCTGCGGCGGGAACCGTCCGATCGCAGAAGCCATTAAAGAACAAAATTTAAACGCTGAAGAAGTATTATCAAAAATCAATGCACTATACCAGGAGACGAAAGAGTTAAATGAAAAAGAAACAAATTGGAACGAAGCCTCCTATTCCCGGTTGATTGATTATGTGGTTCAGACCCACCATGCTTATTTGTTTGAAGTGCTTCCTGAACTGTCAGGCTTTGTCACAAAGGTATACCGCGTCCACGGCACCCATCATCCGGAGCTGGCCAAAGTTCACCAATTGTTTCATCAGCTCAAGGCTGAATTGGAGCACCATTTGATTCAGGAGGAAGAACAGATCTTTCCGAAAATCAAATCTTACGAAGAAACAAAGTCAGAAGCGCACTTAGCTGAAGCAGTAAAGGCGATCGATGTGCTTGAACAAGAGCATGAGGCCTGCGGAAATATTTTGAAAGAGCTCAGAAAAGCAACCAATGACTATTCCCTTCCTGAAGGGGCCTGCACGACATATACACTGACTTACTTAAAACTCGATGAATTGGAAACAGACATTTTTCAGCACATTCATTTAGAAAATAATATTTTGTTCCCTCGTTTAGAGGCCGAAGCAAAGCAATAGAAAAGAAAAGTCTATTATGGGGGAAGCACTTGCTCTGTCACATTCTGTTTTCCCCTAAATCTTGTAGTAGCGAAGCCCATGCAGCTGTTTTACATCTGCAAAGCTTCGCTCTATTATTTTGTCTGGCTTTTTTTTAATCTTCTCCTTATGTTCCTCTTGAGACAAATTCTTTTTGATCATCGTATTGAAACTTACACTTTGGATCATTTAGAAAAAACAAAAGCTGCCGAGAAAATCTCGACAGCTTGATCAAGGTTTTTTAATCCTCTGACGCAATGTCTTTTACAGGCAATGCTTCTCCTTCCCGATGCGTCGGCTTGCGGAGATGGAACAATGCCTTGATGCTGAAAATCAGAAGCAGCACAATACCGATCAAAAAGACGGTATCTGGAACAGCACGCCATGTAAGCAGCGTCTGAACTGCGTCCTGCTGCAAAAACTCGGGCGCCCTTGAGCTCCAATATCCTTCTTCAAATGCTTTTTTCAATTGAAGAAAGCCGACCGGAAGCAAGCTGATAAAGACCATTCCGAACAAGCCGATGTTCAGTGTCCAGCATGCGATTTTCAGCCATTTATCATTCCATGCACGAGGTTTGACGATATTGCGCAATGTGTACAGCCAAACGGCAATAGCGAACATACCGTATACTCCCATCATCGCCCCGTGTCCGTGGGCAGGCGTTAAAAACTGGCCGTGTTCAAAATAGCTTACGGCAGGAAGGTTGATTAAAAAGCCCAATACGCCTGCACCGACCAGATTCCATATGGCCGTAGAAATTAAAAACCAGAATGTTGCTTTATAAGGGAAATGATGCCCCCCATCCCTCATCATCTTGTATTGTTCATAAGCTTCCAGGACGAGCAGTGTAAGCGGAATAACCTCTAAGCAGGAGAAAACCGAACCGAGCCCGATCCATATTTCTGATGAGCCGTTGTAATAATAATGGTGTCCGATTCCGATTACACCGCTTCCCAACAGCAATATCAGCTGAAAGTAAAGCGCTCTGACGGTTGACTTTTTCGTCACCAAATTCATCTGTACCAGCAAAAAGCCGATGACAACGACGGCAAACACTTCAAAGATCCCTTCCACCCATAAGTGGATGATCCACCAACGCCAAAAATCGGACATCGTGATGCTTGTACCGGGGTTGAACATAAAGGCGGCGCCGTAAAACAGAGGTATGGCGATTGATGAATAAAACAGCAAATGAATCAAACCGCCTTTATCCGTCTCTTTTTTAAGGCCGCGCTTAATGCCCCTGAAGACGATAAACAGCCAAATCAGCATGCCCAGTGCGAGTATGATCTGCCAGAATCGGCCCAGTTCAATATATTCCATTCCTTGATGGCCGAATAAAAACCAATTGTTCCCCAAATAGCCTTTCGCACCGAGCCATTCTCCGACGATCGAGCCGCCGACAAGAAAGATCAGCGCCCAGAACAAAATATCGACGAGTAAACCTTGTCTTTTCGGCTCCCTGCCGCCGACAAGCGGAGCCGCAAAAATTCCCATGCCAAGCCATGAGGTCGCAATCCAAAAGATTGCAAGCTGCAAGTGGTACCCTTTGGCGATGCTAAATGGAAGCAGATTTCTGATCCAATCGATGCCAAAGAAGCTGTCAGGCTCGATATAATAGTGGGCAAGCAATGCCCCCAGCATGGCCTGAACAAAGAACAGCAGGGAAACAACGGCAAAATACTTCCCTGTTTTGACTTGCGATAAAGTGAGCGGCTGCTTCTCCAAATCAAAGGCCGGGAATTTCCCTTCTTGATAAGCCTCCTTCATTCCAAGCTTGTAGCGGTAAAACACAAATAAGATGATGCCGACAAATAAAATAAGAATCGTAACGCTGGCGCCGCTCCACCACACCGCGGCAAATGACATCGTATTGCCGGCTTCTTCATCATACGGCCAGTTGTTTGTATAGGTGATGTCATCCCCGGGCCTCAATGTGCTGGACAGCCAGGCCGTCCAAAAGATAAAATCAGAAACCTGTTTGATCTGATCCCCGCCCGAAATCCAAGCTCTGTTGCGGTCAGGCATATGGCTTTCCTTGATCAAACCAGACTCAAGCCCCCAGCCATCGCCTTTTGTAAATACTTTGCGGTAATGAGTGCGCACTTTTTCGAGTCCGTAGACTTGGGCCTGAGTCAGCTGTAATGTGTCGGAATCTTTGTTATAGCGGTTTTTTCTCATTTCACTGATCACTTTACTGCGGATCACAGACTGCTTTTCATCGGAAAGCTTTTCAAAGCGTTTTCCATATTGCTCCTGCGCTTTAAAGTCCTGCATCCCTTTTGTATAAATGTTCAGGGCTTCTGCCGTATAATCGGGCCCCATGTAAGATCCGTGGCCCAAAATGGTCCCGTAATCCATGAGCGCATATTTTTGAAAGACGGCCTGTCCACCCTTGATCGACGATTTTGTCATCAGCACCTCGCCGTTTGGAGCGGACACTTCAAGCGGTCTTGGCGCAAGCCCCTTGAAGATCCAATATCCTCCCAATAACAACACCGAAAAACTTGCAATCAGCGTAAAAACGAGAACCGATTTCAAAAATCCGTTTTTTGCCGGCTTCTTGTTTGGCACCGTCTCCCTTTGAACTTCCATCTGATTCACTCCTTTCTTATTTGCATGTCCTAAGATACTGGATATGCATCACACCGGTTGTGAACCAGATCACTTAAATGATGGCAGATTTGTGAATTAAAAAAACAGGCTTTCCATTGAAAAAGGAGAGCCTGTTTTTTATTTATTCACAGCCGTTCAGCCATTCCTGATCATGTATCATAATGCCGCTTCTGTCGGAGGAAAGCAGTTTTTTCTTTTTCATTTCATTAAGGGTCCTGTTAATTGTTTCCCTTGATGTTCCGACCATATTCGCAAAGTCCTGATTGGTAATCGGCAGATTAATATAAATGCCTTCTCCTTTTTTGACCCCGTGTTCATCTGCCAGCTTCTTTAAAGCGTGAGTCAGGCGGTGCTGGACGTCTTTTGAAATAAATCCTTGAATGCGTTCCTGCAGATCAAGGATTTTTTTTCCCATGATTTGCATGACTTTCATTGTCATCTCCGGGTATTTCATGAGCAGTTCATTAAAATCGTCAATGCGGATGACGATCAATTCGGTTTCTTGGACTGCTTCAGCCGTTGCCGGATATGGGGAGCGGTCAAAAAAACCGACGTGCGGAAACATATCTCCGCTTTGTAAAAGCGAAATCACTTGTTCATTGCCTTCTTCATCAATCTTATAGGTTTTCACAAGTCCTGATTTGACGAAAAAAACGGCTTCCCGCTCTTCCCCTTCCATAAACACAAACACTCGCGGCTGATATTTCCGCTTTATCGCAATCTGTTCGATTTGGCTGAATTCTTCGCCATTCAAACCGCTGAAAATCAGAAACTGTTTCAGAAACTCCATTTAAACCTTCAATCCCTTCAGGCATTTTGCCAGGTCTTCCTTTAAATGCGCCTTTCAAGCGCAAAAAGCTCCTCTTCCATCGCTGCCGCTTTTTCTTCAACAACCCTGCGGCTGTCTTTAAGCGCCTGATTATAAAAGTAGGGGCCCAGCTTTTCCTTTATGAATTCAAACGTCTGAATCGCCGCAATATCGCCGATTTCCTCCCCTCTTTCTTCATAATAAAAACGCTTGATCTCACTCATGACTGCTTGTTTTTCTTCTTGTGTCAGCTGTAAAAGCATAAATCGCACTCCTTTTATTTTCATGATAAACGAAAATGTTAAATCAATGAACGAATATTTTTTGTAGAACCAATTCATTCTTTTGCCCCCGCCTCTTAAACATCAATCAATCCGATTGCCGTGTGATGTTGTTCACAATGTTTGTTGAAGACTTTTTGTAAGATAAACATGCTAATGAAATATTACATTTTTCCCTTTTGAAAGGAGCAAAGCCGTCATGGTAAATCGTCAAAAATTGCAGTTGCCGCTGCAGTCATTTAGTTTGGTGGCAGGATTTATGGCTTGGGTGTTGATTTCATCTTTAATGCCTCATATTAAAAAGGATATTCCCCTGACTGAAGGCGAGATTTCCCTGGTTACCGCTATCCCGGTCATACTTGGGTCGCTGCTTCGGATACCGCTTGGGTACTATACAAACAAATTTGGGGCGCGATTAACGTTCATGATCAGTTTTTTGCTGCTCCTGTTCCCGATTTTTTGGATCAGTGCAGCTGATTCATTGTCCGATTTAGTCATCGGCGGATTTTTCCTGGGGATCAGCGGAGCGGTCTTCTCGATCGGAGTAACATCTTTGCCAAAGTATTATCCGAAAGAAAAACACGGTTTTATCAATGGGATTTATGGAGCCGGAAACATTGGAACGGCAATTACCACGTTTGCCGCTCCCGTTATCGCCAAAACCGCGGGGTGGCCGAATACGGTTCGAATGTATCTGATCCTGGTCGCTGCATTTGCTTTGCTGAACTTTTTATTTGGAGACAAGAAAGAACCGAGGGTTACAGTTTCGGTAAAAGAGCAAATGAAAGCCGTCTATCAAAATCAAAAACTATGGTTTTTAAGTCTGTTTTACTTTATCACATTCGGTTCTTTTGTGGCGTTCACAGTCTACCTTCCGAACTTTCTTGTGAACCACTTCGGACTTGATCCGGTTGATTCAGGCCTCAGAACCGCCGGCTTTATCGCCGTCGCGACTTTTCTCAGACCTGTCGGGGGATGGCTTGGAGATAAGTTCAACCCGCTGAAGCTCTTAATGTATGTTTTCGCAGGCTGTACGCTGTCCGGAATTTTACTGGCCTTCTCGCCGAATCTAGGACTCTACGGATTCGGGGTACTGACAGTCGCCGTATGCGCCGGAATCGGAAACGGAGTCGTCTTCAAATTAGTGCCGCTTTATTTTTCGAAACAAGCCGGAATCGTCAATGGCATCGTTTCGGCAATGGGCGGTTTAGGCGGATTCTTCCCGCCGCTCATCCTGTCAAGCGTCTTTCAGGCGACAGGCCATTATGCGATCGGATTCATGGCTTTGTCTGAAGCGGCCCTTGCCAGCTTTGTCATCGTGGCATGGATGTATTTTCAGGAATCGGGGAAAACATCGTCAAGGACAGACACACGCGATGTCCAATAAGCGCACTTCATACGAAAGACCTGAGACTATTGCTCTCAGGTTCTTTTTCTGTGACAATCGGATTATGTTCACAAGATTGTTATTACTTTCGAGACCGTTCAGGCTTATTTAACGGTACAATAAAACTGTTTTCATATGATTTTCTTTAAAAGGGGTGACGCTCGATGAATGTGACTGTTCGAAAATCTGATACAGATCTGCTTTCCGCTGACTTGTACCGGTTATTGGAATCGATCAGCACCAAAAGAAAAATCCGACAAAATACTTATCTTTTTCAAGAAGGTATGGATGCAGAAGAGCTGTATCTCATTCAGTCAGGGCTCGTCCAAATTGGCAAATTGACGTCCGACGGAAAAGAACTGACACTAAGAATGTGCAAAAAGAATGATATTGTAGGAGAGCTGACGCTTTTCACTGATGAAGCAAAATATATGCTGAGCGCAAAGATCCTCTCAGACGGCGAAGTAATGGTCATTAAAAAAGATAAACTCGAAAAAGAACTGATTCAAAACGGTGCGATGACTTTTGAATTTATGAAATGGATGAGTACTCATTTGCGCAAGATTCAATCGAAAATCCGCGATCTCCTGCTCAATGGGAAAAAAGGCGCGCTGTATTCAACGCTGATCCGCCTCGCGAACAGCTACGGCATTACGAGGAGTGACGGCATTCTCATTAACATCGTGCTGACAAACCAGGATTTGGCGAAATTTTGCGCGGCTGCAAGAGAAAGCATCAACCGGATGCTGAGTGACCTGCGGAAAAGCGGCGTCATCTCGATTGAAGAATCCGGAAAAATCGTCATCCACAAGCTGAACTACTTAAAACGCGAAATTGACTGCGAAAACTGCCCGATTGAAATATGCAACATCGACTAAAAGGGAAAACAGGGCCCCGGCTTGGAAACGGCCCGGTTGACTGCTTCCTTTGCGGCAAACGGAAACAAGGACAAGAACCGTCCTTGTTTTTATTTATGTGTTCAGCAAAAAGGCGCCTATCGCGAACATAAAAAAACAGGCATTCAGCAACTCAAGGATGCCGATTTTCTTAACTGTAAGCTTTTTGCCGTATAAATACCATGCCCTCAAGCTGCTCGGAATAAAAGCAATAACCGCCCAGCCCGCTCCAAAAGCCAAAGATAAAAAAGGCAGTGCAGCATGATAGCCCCATGAATAATATTGAAACCGCTTGTTTTTCTTCTCGCGGATCATCGATTTTACGTAAAAGGCGCTACCGACAAAAAACAAAATCGACTGGAAGAAAACGAACCATGCGCAGCCGTCGAGATGTTCCGCCCCTGCCCAATATCCGAGAAGCCCCCCGGATGCAAAAACGATGATCGCTGCGACATCATTCAGGAGCGCCCTGTCATTGTTTCCTTTCGCATAGTAAAGGTTGACGAGAAAAAGCGGAAACAGAGACAATCCGACCCAGGCAAGCTCAGGAAGCGTCCATACTGCGGCCAGCAGGAAAAGCAAGGCCGGTATGCTGTAGACAGCCGCCCATTTTTGATAGAAAGCGGTCTTTTTCTTTTTCACCATCATCGTGACGGGAAAAGCGGCAAGGTACAGAAACAGCCAGCCGGCAAACAGCGGGATATGCCGCATATGCATTCCCCCGCCGATCACTCCGAGGAGAAAAGGAATCACAAGCATTGCCCAGGCGCCATGCTGTTTTGGTATCAACATTTTCATAAAAAGTCCTCCCTTCCTTCTCTTCCATTATAAAAACTTTATGCCTGCCAGAGAGTGACATTTTTCATACAAGTGTGAATTATATCACTGCCTTTTTCTGGCTGCCGCTCTATACTGTAGCTACCTACATAGAAGGAGGACAATCAATGGACCGGTTTGACCACTTGTTATTTCTGAAAAATCTTCCTATGTTTCTGGGAGTTCCTCTTCCCATCATTAAAAGGCTTCTGAAAAACGGAAGAGTGATCGATATCGGATCGTCCCGTCCTTGCCGATCGTTTCTGCATTCTCAATCCGTCTATTTTGTTTTGAAAGGTGAAGTTTATTTTGCGGACAAAAGGCTTCCCGAGGAATCACGCATCATCGCCGAGTGGGAAAAAGGCGATGTATTTCCCATTGATCAAAAGGGAGAACCTTTTTTGTCTCCGTTTATTTCTGTTAAAACTGCCGCTGACACCGCTGTGCTTGAAATTCCTTTTACGATATTCAAAAAAATGATGACGTACAATCACCAACTGCAAATGAACTTTCTCAAACTTCTCCAGCAAAATTTATACTTTTCCTATCAATTATTTTTGCGCTACCTCCGTTCCGCCCCGGAAGATGCCGATTGAGAAGGGCTTCTCCCCTTCTCTCCCCTTTTAGATGTGATCTACTTAACATTTCTGCTTCTCTTTTTCCGATACGATGGACTCGAATGTGAAGGAAAGGACAGATGACAGATGATACAGTGCAATTTTCATGAGGCTCCGTTTATCGTAATTTGGGAGCTGACAAGAGCCTGTGAGCTGAAATGCCTCCATTGCCGGGCTTCGGCGCAACACTATCGCGACCCGAGGGAGCTCTCGCTTGAAGAAGGAAAAGCGTTAATCGATGAAATCTACTTGATGAACAATCCTATTTTAGTGCTGACCGGCGGTGATCCGCTCATGCGGGAGGACGTCTTTGACATCATTCAATACGCCGTCCAAAAAGGCGTCCGCATTTCCATGACGCCGAGCGCGACGCCAAATGTGACGAAGGAAGCCATCAAAACCGCCAAAGATATCGGCTTATCCCGCTGGGCGTTCAGCTTAGACGGACCCAACCGCAAGATCCATGATCATTTTAGAGGAACAGACGGTTCTTTTGATTTAACGATGAAAGCGATTCGATACATTCATGAATTCAATCTTCCGCTGCAGATCAATACCGTCATTTCAACGTATAACATCGATTATTTGGAGGAAATGGCAAAGCTGATTGAACAACTGAATTGTGTGCTGTGGAGCGTGTTTTTCCTCGTTCCGACCGGACGTGCCCATCGGGATGACATGATTTCAGCCGTACAACATGAAAAAGTGTTTCTTTGGCTCAGCCGTTTGGCAAAGGAAGCACCGTTTGATATTAAAACAACGGCAGCCCAGCCCTACAGACGGGTTGTCATCCAGCAAAAAATGCGGGAGGCCAAAGACCCCGATCTTCAGATCCGCTATGAGGATGCGCTTGAAAAAGGCAAAATTGACGCGATCGGCGGATTAGGGCGTGCGCCTAAAGGCGTCAATGACGGAAACGGCTTTTTGTTTATCTCCCATATAGGCGATGTATATCCAAGCGGCCTATTGCCCGTAAAAGCCGGAAACGTCCGAAAACAGCCGCTGTCAGAGATTTACCGGGAGTCGCCCGTTTTCAAAGAGTTGCGAAACCCCGACGGATATAAAGGCAAATGCGGAATCTGCGAATTCCGGCATGTCTGCGGCGGATCACGTTCACGCGCCTATGCATTGACCGGCGATTATTTGGAAAGCGACCCGAGCTGCATCTATATTCCGAAGGCATTGCGCTAGAAAATGTGACCTGGATCACAAAGACTTTGGTGCACTTGTATTATCGTTATATATGAGAATGATCATCAATTTCAAAGGATGTGATTCCTGCTGAACAAGACATTGAATTTAAACGCTTCGGTCTACGACCTTTGCACATTGCATCCTGAGCTGAAAAACTTGATGAAAGACATCGGTTTTGATCACATCTCAAAGCCTGGAATGCTTGAAACTGCCGGCCGCATCATGACGATCCCAAAGGGTGCCCGGCTGAAACAAATCGACTTGGCGCACGTCTTGGATGCATTAAGGGAACACGGTTTTGAACCTGTTTTTGGAGAGGAGACGAACAATGAGCGAAATCATTAACAACAGAGAAATTCAGCAAGACTTATCAAATGAAAGAATGCAGCAGCTGAAAGACATCATCATCGCCCTTCATAAAGGAACACCCTATGATGAAGTAAAAAAACGATTTCAGCAAGCTTTCGGCTCGGTCGATCCGGAGGAGATCGCCCATCTGGAACAGGCGTTAATGAAAGAAGAAGGCATCACGCCTGAAGAGATCCAAAAGCTGTGTTCCGTTCATGCGGACGTTTTTAAAGGATCGATCGAACACATTCATAAGCCGGAGGCTGACAAGATGCCGGGCCACCCGGTTCATACATTTATAAAGGAAAACAAAGAAATCGACCTCCTGCTGAATTTTAAAATCCAGCTTCATTTGGAACGATTCGAAAAAGAAGACAGCGGAGAAAACATTTTGAAGCTGATCAGCGATTTAAATCTGCTGGCCGACGTTGACAAGCATTACAGCAGAAAGGAAAATCTGCTCTTCCCCTACCTTGAAAGGTACGGCATCACAGGCCCAAGCAAAGTGATGTGGGCGATTGATGACTTCATCCGCAAAAGCATTAAAGAGACGAAAGCGCTATTGGAAAACTACACGTCTGACAAAAAAGACGACATCATCCGCGAGCTCGGCTTTATCATAAAGGAAGGCACAGAGATGATCTATAAGGAAGAGAACATTCTGCTGCCGATGGCGCTTCGGACATTGACTGAAGACGAATGGCTGAAAATAGCGGCCGAAAGCGGCGACATCGGCTACTGTCTGACAGAGCCTGAAGCCGAGTGGAAACCTGAACGCCATCAGCTCAATACAGCAAATGAAAAAGCCGGTGACGGATACGTCCGCCTCCCCACCGGCATCTTATCCGTTAAACAGCTTGAACAAATGCTGAACCATCTCCCCGTTGATTTGACGTTTATCGACGAACATGATGTTGTCCGTTATTTTTCCCACGGCAAAGAACGGATTTTCGCCAGGACAAAAGCCGTGATCGGCCGAACCGTGCAAAACTGCCATCCGCCGGCAAGCGTCCACATCGTCAACAAACTTCTCGACGATTTTAAATCGGGCAAAAAAGATGCAGAAGATTTTTGGATCAAATTCAAAGACAAATACGTTTACATCCGCTACTTTGCCGTCCGTGACGAAAACGGCAAGTACGTCGGCACACTGGAATTCACCCAAAACATCGCCCCGATTCAAGACATTTCAGGGGAAAAAAGAATATTAAGCTCTGAAGAGTAAGATCGGTCCGCTTTCTATATTAAAAGAAAGCGGGCTTTTTTTCGGGTTCCCTCCTCCCCTCTTCCTTTCTCTTATTTTTTGTGACAACTTTGTGAAATGCATCAACCTTGTGACAAAGTTAACAAGGTGCCGTTCTCCCTCCGTATATAGTGGAAGTAGCACCACTGACTCAAGAGGAGTGAAACCGCAATGAAGAAAAAGAAAACGAGCCCAATTCTCAGGAGATTAAACTTTTTCTCTCCGATCGAGCATCATTCCAATAAACACAGCCAGACTTCTTATGAAGACCGGGACTGGGAAGATGTATACAGAAGAAGATGGCAGCACGACAAAGTAGTACGTTCGACCCACGGGGTCAATTGTACAGGGTCGTGCAGCTGGAATATTTACGTAAAAAACGGGATCGTCACCTGGGAGGGCCAGCGCCTTGACTATCCTTCAACAGGTCCTGATATGCCTGACTTTGAACCGCGCGGCTGTCCGCGGGGAGCCAGCTTTTCCTGGTACATTTACAGCCCGCTCCGCGTGAAATACCCGTATGTCAGAGGCGTGCTTATCAACATGTGGCGGGAAGCTCTAAGCAAGCACAACAATCCTTTAGACGCATGGAAATCGATCGTCGAAAATCCCGAAAAAGCAAAAGCCTATAAACAGGCGCGGGGAAAAGGCGGATTTGTCCGGGCTGAATGGGGCGAAGTGCTCAAATTGATCTCGGCTTCCCTCCTTTATACCGTCATGAAATACGGACCTGACCGCAATGTCGGCTTCTCGCCGATTCCAGCTATGTCTATGCTCAGCCATGCAGCCGGCTCCCGTTTTATGTCGCTGATCGGCGGTCCGATGCTCAGTTTCTATGACTGGTATGCCGACCTCCCTCCCGCCTCCCCGCAAATTTGGGGAGATCAGACGGATGTGCCGGAAAGCAGCGATTGGTACAATTCCGGCTACATTATGACTTGGGGGTCAAATGTCCCGCTTACGAGAACCCCTGATGCACACTTTTTGGCCGAAGCCCGATACAAAGGTGCGAAGGTGATTTCCATCAGCCCCGATTATGCGGAATCGACAAAGTTTGCCGACGACTGGCTGAGCGTTAGACAAGGAACCGACGGAGCGCTTGCAATGGCAATGGGACACGTCATCCTGCAGGAGTTTTACGTCAACAATGAGACGAAGCGCTTTATTGACTATGCGAAACAATATACGGATTTTCCGTTTTTGGTGACGTTGAAAAAAGAAGGCGGACAATTTACGGCTAGCCGTTTTCTCCATGCGAAAGACATTGGCCGCATAACTGAACATGACGAGTGGAAACCGGCCGTCTGGGATGAAGAAACAGACGATTTCGCCATACCTCAAGGAACGATGGGCTCACGCTGGGACGGCAAAGGAAAATGGAATTTGCGCATGATTGATGAAGATACGGAAAAGCAGATTTCTCCGCGGCTTTCCATGCTCGGAAAAGAAGATATGATCGGCACGGTCAAAATTCCTTATTTCTCCCATGATGGGAACCGAGTGCTTGAAAGACCCCTTCCGATCAAAAAAATGAATGTGAACGGCGAGGAAGTCTTTGTCTCCACCGTGTTTGACCTGACGCTCGCAAACTACGGCGTCAACCGCGGGATCGGCGGGCAGGCTGCCGAATCGTTTGATGATCCAGAACCGTTCACACCGGCCTGGCAGGAACAGATCACAGGCGTCGATCGCAGCCAGGTGGTCAAAATCGCAAGAGAATTCGCGCAAAACGCCATCGATACAGACGGCCGCTCAATGATTATCGTCGGCGCCGGTATTAACCACTGGTTCAACTCTGACACCATTTACAGAGCGGTATTGAATCTCGTGCTCCTTGTGGGCGCGCAAGGCGTCAACGGCGGCGGATGGGCCCACTATGTCGGCCAGGAAAAGCTCCGCCCGGCCGAAGGATGGCAGACGATTGCCATGGCAAAAGACTGGGGCGGCCCTGCAAAGCTGCAAAACGGCACTTCATTCTTCTATTTTGCCACTGACCAGTGGCGCTACGAAGATGAGCCGGTCACAGGCCTCGCCTCTCCGATCGTCGAATCGTCACGCTATAAGCACCATGCCGATTATAACGTGCTGGCGGCAAGGCTCGGATGGCTCCCGTCGTATCCGACATTCGAAAAAAACGGCATTGATTTATACGAGGAAGCGGCGCAATCAGGCGCCGAAAACGCTAAAGAAGTCGGAGCCTATATCGCCAAACAGCTTGAGGATAAAAAGCTCAAATTTGCGATTGAAGACCCTGACAATGAAAAGAATTTTCCGAGAAACCTTTTCGTTTGGAGAGCGAACTTAATTTCAAGCTCCGGCAAAGGCCACGAGTATTTTCTGAAGCATTTGCTCGGCACGACGAACGGGTTAATGAATGAGGATCATGACAGCATCCGGCCGGATGAAATCACCTGGCGGGACGAAGCGCCTGAAGGCAAGCTCGACCTGTTGATCAATCTCGACTTCAGAATGGCCGGCACCGCCCTGTACTCTGACATCGTGCTGCCTGCGGCCACATGGTATGAAAAGCACGATCTCAGCAGCACGGATATGCATCCGTTCATTCATCCGTTTAATCCGGCGATTTCGGCTCCTTGGGAAGCAAAATCCGACTGGGATATCTTTAAAGCATTGGCCAAAGCGGTCTCCGAATTAGCCGAGGAAGTCGACATGAAGCCGGTGAAAGAAGCAGTCGCTTCTCCCCTCCTTCACGACACTCCTCAGGAAATGGCTCAGCCATTGGGGAAAATCAAAGACTGGAGCAAAGGGGAATGCGCGGCTGTTCCAGGAAAAACGATGCCGCAAATTCATGTCGTCGAACGCGATTACAAACAGATATTCAATAAAATGACGGCGCTCGGGCCAAATGTCGTCAAACAGCCTTTCGGTACAAAAGGAATGAACTGGTCGGTCGAAGAGGAATACAACTCCCTGAAAAAAATACTCGGAGTAGTAACCGAAGACACCGTGGCAAAAGGCTGTCCGATTATCAATGATGCGAAACAGGCCGCTGAAGCCGTTTTGACCCTTTCGTCTACTTCAAACGGAAAGGTAGCGGTAAAAGCGTGGGAATCGCTTGAAAAAATTACGAATCTCGAATTGAAAGATTTAGCTGAGGAGCGGGAAGAAGAACATTTTACTTTTGAGCAAATAACGGCTCAGCCGAAAACCGTTATCACCTCCCCTGCTTTCAGCGGGTCTGAAAAAGGCGGACGCCGCTATTCTCCATTTACGACAAATGTTGAAAAGCTGATCCCGTGGAGAACAGTGACCGGCAGACAGTCTTTTTATCTCGATCACGAAATGATTACAGAATTCGGCGAAAACATGGCGACGTTTAAACCGATCCTCATCCATCGCCCGTTCTTGAACAAGCGCCCGGCGCAAGAAGGCAAAGAAATCGTTTTGAACTATTTAACGCCGCACAATAAATGGTCGGTTCACAGCATGTATTTTGACTCCCTGCCGATGCTCACCCTTTTCAGGGGCGGTCCGACGGTTTGGATGAATAAGGACGATGCAGCTGAAACCGATATTCAAGATAACGATTGGATCGAATGCTTCAACAGAAACGGAGTCGTCGTCGCCCGCGCTGTCGTCTCGCACCGCATCCCGAAAGGAATGGCGTTTATGCACCATGCCCAGGACAGACATATCAACGTACCTGGTACAAAGCTGACGAACAACCGCGGCGGCACCCATAACAGCCCGACCCGCATCCACGTCAAACCGACGCAAATGATCGGCGGCTACGGACAGCTCAGCTACGGCTTCAACTACTACGGGCCAACAGGAAACCAGCGCGACCTCAATGTCGTGATCAGAAAATTGAAGGAGGTCGATTGGCTTGAAGATTAAAGCGCAAATCGGAATGGTCATGAACCTGGATAAATGCATCGGCTGCCACACATGCAGCGTTACGTGCAAAAACACATGGACAAACCGTTCCGGTGCAGAATATATGTATTTCAACAATGTCGAAACAAAGCCGGGCATCGGCTACCCGAAACAATGGGAGAATCAAGATAAATATAAAGGCGGCTGGGAGCTTAAAAAAGGAAAGCTCCAGCTGAAATCGGGCGCAAAAGCAACAAGGCTGATGAATTTATTTTACAACCCGTATCAGCCGACGATCGACGATTACTATGAGCCTTGGAACTATGATTATGAAACGCTGACAAACAGTCCGGAGAAAAAGCATCAGCCTGTCGCAAGGCCGAAGTCTTCCATTACGGGAGACTTCATGAACCTCGAATGGGGCCCGAACTGGGAAGATGACCTCGCCGGCGGACATATCACAGGACTTGAAGACCCGAATGTTCAAAACATGGAACAATCGATTAAAACTGAATTTGAAGATGTCTTTATGATGTATCTTCCGAGAATCTGCGAACACTGCATCAATCCGGCATGCGTCTCTTCCTGCCCTTCAGGCGCGATGTACAAACGCGAAGAAGACGGGATCGTCCTCGTCGATCAGAATGCATGCCGTTCATGGAGACATTGTGTATCATCATGTCCTTATAAAAAAGTGTATTTTAATTGGCAGACGAACAAGGCGGAAAAATGCACACTATGCTTCCCCCGCTTAGAAGCCGGACTGCCGACGATCTGTTCCGAGACTTGTGTCGGCAGAATCCGCTACCTCGGCGTTATGCTCTATGACGCCGACAAAGTCCAGGAAGCCGCATCAGCCGAAAATGAAAAAGACTTGTATCATTCACAGCTGGACGTTTTCCTTGATCCGAATGATCCCGCTGTCGCAGAAGAAGCGAAAGCCCAAGGCATTCCGGCGGAATGGATTGAAGCAGCACAAAAATCGCCGATCTACAAAATGATTATCGATTGGAAGATCGCGCTGCCTTTGCATCCGGAATACCGGACATTGCCAATGGTATGGTACATTCCGCCGCTCAGCCCGATCATGAACATGTTTGAAGGAAAAGGAACGGCCCAATCGGCGGAAGATATTTTCCCTGCGATCGATCAAATGAGAATTCCGATTGAATACTTGGCGAATTTGCTGACGGCCGGAGATACGTCCCATATCAGAACTACATTAAAGAAAATGTCGGTCATGCGCATGTACATGAGGTCAACCCAGACAAATAAACCGATGAATTCTGACCTGATTGCATCTACCGGCTTGACAGAACAGCAGATTGAAGAAATGTACCGTCTGCTAGCGATCGCGAAGTACGACGACCGCTTCGTCATTCCGACCTCACATCGCGAAGAAGTGGCAGACCTATATATGGAACAAGGAAGCTGCGGATTGTCATTTGCCGGAGGCCCCGGCTCCTGCCAAAACATATAAAACGGGAGTGAAGCAAAAATGGATGCAACAGATAAACAGGCCGTTTTCGCCGCCCTCTCCTATCTTCTCTCTTATCCTGATGAAGAATGGAGACTGGAACGCTCTGATTGGCAAAGCCTCATCAGCGACATTCAGCCTGAGCACCTGCGGGAGCGGCTGCTCGCATTTTTAAAAGAAGCGGAAGCTTATTCTCCGGAGGAATTGATTGAAACGTATGTATACACATTTGATTTCGGCAAAAAAACGAACCTTTATGTCACCTATTTCAACTCCGGTGAACAGCGTGAGCGCGGAATCGAGCTATTGCAGCTGAAAGATCTGTATCAGCAATCCGGGTTTCAGCCGACGGACAAGGAACTTCCGGACTACCTCCCGCTCATGCTTGAATTTGCTGCCGTTGCCGAGCTTCATAAGGCCAAGGACGTCTTTCAAAAATATGTATCAAACCTGGAAGAGCTGAAATTGCAGCTTCTCGAAAACGAGAGCATCTATGCTCCGCTTTTGGACGGTTTATTGATCGCATTGGCGGAAATCGGCGTTGAAAGGACTGTAGAGTCATGATCGAACAAATACTTTGGGTCATTCTCCCCTACATCGTTCTGACGATTTTTATCGGGGGGCATATATACCGCTATCAACATGACCAGTTTGGCTGGACAGCCAAATCGAGCGAAATGCTCGAAAAGAAAAAACTGGCGGTAGGAAGCAGTTTGTTTCATTGGGGAATCTTTTTTGTCATCGGCGGACACGTGATGGGGATTTTAATACCGGAAAGCCTTTACGAGGCGATCGGCGTATCAGAGCATATGTACCATAAAATCGCCATCGGCTTTGGCCTGCCTGCCGGCATTGCCGCACTGTCGGGACTCATCATTCTTGCTTACCGGAGAACGGCTGATAAACGGATCCGGAAAACGAGCTCTGCCGGCGACCTGATCACCCTTGTCACTTTATTGTTTATGATGGCGACGGGACTTGCGTCAACGTTTTTAAACATCGATTCAAAAGGCTTTGACTACCGTACAACGATCGGACCTTGGTTCCGGAGTATCTTCTTGTTCAAACCGGATGCCTCGCTCATGGAAAGCGTGCCGCTCTGGTTTAAAATTCACATCGTCGTGGGCTACGCCGTTTTCATCGTCTGGCCGTTCACCCGGCTTGTCCACGTGTTCAGCATGCCGCTCAAATATTTGACAAGAAGCTATGTCGTCTATCGAAAACGCGCCCCGCGCAAAAGCATTTGACATTCTCCCTAAAGCCGTTTCGGCTTTAGGGATTTTTTTCTCTTCTTAAAATCCTTGATAGGCAAGCTCCCATTTTCCGGTCGCATCATATGATAAAAAAACAAACAGAAAGGAGCGTTTTTGATTGTACCCATATTATGATTTCGATATATATGATCCGTACCGCCAGCAATTTCCTCCAGGCCCGCCTCCGGGTGCGGGAGGACAGACTCAGCAGCAGTTTTTGCCCCCTCCCCCAAGCCAGTTTCCCCCGGAAACCGGGGTCTCTGCTTTCGCCGTTGATCCCGGCGGAATTAGAAGATGCTTGTTCCGTTATACAGTCATCCGCTTAAGAAACGGAAGCCGCTTCT
>NZ_JBALMR010000059.1:0-18064 GCF_036963165.1 Bacillus sp. JJ675
TTAGGGGAGCATATCACTTCCGGGACAGGCTTTTTCCACATATGATATGTCAGATAAAAAAGGAGGAAATGATCATGAGTGGCACTGCTTTGCCGGCCTTTAGGCTGAACATTGATCAGAGCAGATTAACTGAATTAAAAAAAGACATCTGGAGCGACAAAGCGGTCCCCGGCATGCTACAAACCAGTTCGGCAAACATTCCCGTCTTCGTTTCTTACAGGGGATCGCACACCCGCAAATTGAAAAAAAAATCGTATGACATTCAATATCGCAAGCATTCGAAAAACGGGGAATCCGAATTCCATTTAAACGCCGAATTCAATGATCCTTCCTACATCCGAAACAGGCTCTCCTTTCATTTCTTTGAAAAAATCGGCGTCCTTTCTCCCTCAGCCTCGCACGTGTTCCTTTATATCAACGGAAAAAAAGAAGGGATCTATTTAAAAATCGAATCTGTTGACGATACATTCTTAAAGAAAAGAAATTTGGAAGACGGGGCGATTTACTACGCTGTTGATGACGATGCCAACTTTTCCCTTTTGAGTTCTTTCGATAAGCAGGCAAAGAAAAATCTCCTGCAGGGCTATGAAAGAAAATCGGGTTCGGTGAGGCACGACGATGCGCTCCAGGAGTTTATCTACTTTATCAACACCGCAAAAGACGATGTCTTTGCAAAAGAAATCAAACGATACCTTCATGTCAAACAATATTTGCTATGGCTGATCGGAGCGGTGTGCACGCAAAATTTCGACGCATTTGTTCATAATTACGCCCTGTATTTCAATGAAAAGACGGGATCCTTCCAAATCATCCCCTGGGATTATGATGCGACATGGGGGCGGAACATCAACGGCAAAGAAATGAAGCATGACCGCATTCCGGTGACAGGCTATAACACATTATCCGCGAGGCTGCTGGACATCCCGGCCTTCAAAGCCCAATACTCCATTTTAATGAGGCACATCCTGCAGCACGAATTCACGATCAGCCGGCTCTCGCCTTTTCTGACAAAATGGCATGCCGACCTGACACCTTTCCTTCAGATGGATCCTTACACAACCATCACCTCCGAGCAGCTTGAGGATGAACAAAAACAGATTTTTCAGTATATTGAAAAGAGAAAACGCTTTTTGCTTTTTGAGCTGGCCAGGCTTTAAGACGAAACACACGTCTGCGCCGAAAATTGTCACATTTTTTGTCATATTGGCGAAAAAAATCCTTTTATCACAAAATAGGGTATACTATCAATATCCACTTTTTTATTCCGCTGTAAAAGCTGATTCACCGGCTCAAAATATATGTGAAGGTTGGAGACTGCCATGATGAACAAGAAAATTGAAGCAAAACGGTTAGACTTATTCGAAACCGCTGAAAAATTCGGAATCAATTCAAAAGAAGCGATTCGCTGCAGTCAGGAACTGGACAACTTGCTCAATCAAAAAATGCAGAAACACGAAAACGGCATGCAACCCGAAGACGCTTTTAAAACCCGCGGCCGCCGAACTTCCTAAAAGCCGCCGCCCCGGGCAATACTGCTTTTTTCCGGCAGAGCTGTAACAGCCGCCGGTCTTTTTTTGATGCCATCCTCTAATCAACCAATGTTTTCTGCACATATATGATTGTACAGACACCGTAAGCAAGGATGGCAGGTGGTGTAAACGTCTCTTGATACGGTATATAAACAAAGCCGTTCAACAACAGGAAAAAGCCGCTGTTTAAAAAGAAATATCCGGCTGTTTCAGCGAGTTTATCCTTGTCTCTGATCCTTGACTGCTGAAATCCTCTCAACAGCCACAATTGTTTTTTTATCCCGACAGCGTAGGCCGTAAACATAAAAAGAAATGCCAGCAATAATGAATCATATTGAAGCTCGAAATACATGCTCACTTCCACCCCCCGCAACACGCTTCTGCTTGCTTTTTACGTTTTTTTCAGAAAATAGTTTCACCCTTATCACAAAAGAGCCCAATGAACATAAGATATGGTGTATAGCCCATAAGAATGTTTGTAAAGGGTGTGCTTTCATGCCAGCGATTGTCGGAGCTTTTAAAGTAAATGCCGTAGGTTCAAGCGGGATTGTTCATATCGGGGACTGCATTACGATCTCTCCTTATTCCGAACTTAAAACGTTTGCCGGCGCCGGGAGTTTTGTAACCGGAGACGGAACCGTCATATACAACCAAAACAGCATTACCCGCACAAACGATACCGATCTGATCGATCAGCCGGTCGCAGGAAACCTGTAAGGAGTGAGATCATGAACTTCTATATTAATCAAACGATACAAATCAATTACCTGCGAATAGAAGGGATCAGCAACTCTTCCGTCTTGCAGATCGGGAGCGCCGGTTCTGTTAAAACGCTTTCCAATTTGTACAATACCGGCAGCTATACTGAGGCTGCTCCGCCTGTAACCGGAGAGGTTCCTCAGCCAATCCTTACCCCTCTTGTGGCTCCTACAGGCGCAGGGGTAGTACGCGGAGGTGCAGACTCATGAATCAAATGAATCCTTCTTATTCGCAAAACGCGTATGGAGTTCTGCAGCAGCAGGCCGCACAAATTCAGCAGCTTGAAAGGCAAATGATTGCCATTCAGACAGAGCTCAACAGAATGAAGGAAAATCCGGGAACAAGGATCGACCGGGTTGAATACAAATTTGATCAATTAAAAATCGAACGGTTGGAAGGAACGCTCAACATCGGGCTCAATCCGGCAGAACAGGAGCAGGTGGAGAACTTTCAAATCGGTCAGCAGCCGCCGGAAATCGGGATGCTCCAGCAGGAAATGGACGGCCAGCTCTTGCAGCACGCAAGACTCCTCGTTGATGCTTACTTAAATGAAGAAATTCCGCATCACCTTGAACAGCTGGAGAGCCGTTATGACAGCAAATTGGATGAAACAAACCGGCATCATATCATCGAAGACATCCGAAAACAGATCGACAGCCGTCTCCGCTATTATGCCAAACATTTAAAACCCGGAGAGTTCGGTAATCCGAGAGAGCATGCAGAAAAGCTGGCCGAACACGTAAAACGGGATATCATCCGGGCGATTGAACACTTTCTACAAGCGATACCAGATGAAATGAAAGGAAATGAAAACGAATGAATTTTACTGTTGTAAACCGTTGTTTGGACGTAGGCAACATTAAAATTACCGGGGTTTCAAGTTCATCTGTTTTTTTAATCGGGGATACCGAGTCCATATCATTGTCATCGATTTTTGACACGCCGCCGGAATCTCTCATCGTCGGGCCGATTACGCCTCTGCAGCCGGAATAATGCTGAACAGAACGTCAAAAGTCAAGTTTTTAAAAGTGCAATTTATTGGAACCGGCAGCACGCTTCAAATCGGTGATACACAGGAGTTCTTTGCCAGGGAAAAGGTACTCGCCGTTCAGCGGTATCTTCCCAACTATTTCGGCAATGAAGGCTCATTTAAGCAGGAAGATTTTCAACTTTTCCGGGAACCGGTTCCCCGGCTTCTGCCGGAAACCGGGGTATACTCCGCATTTTATCATGAAAACCCGGTCATCCGTGTCAGGGCGATTAAAGTGCAAAGTATATCTTCTTCTGCAATTGCCCATATCGGCTCGACCGGCCGCATCGACACCGAAACGAGAATCAAGCACATTCGAAACCTGCCTCCGGTCAATTCACAATAGGTAAACGTCCGGCATATACTGTTTCGAGACTTCTATAAAGGGTGTCGATCTATCATGCCAGCAATTGTCGGACCTATCAAGATCAACTCTATCTCAGGCGGAGTCGTAAACTTCGGTGATTCCTTTTACCTTTCTCCAAAAAGCTCTTCAAAATCCGCACTTGGTTCAGGTGCTGGTAATACAGGAGACTTCCTGCTTGTTAACAATGGTTTAAACGCTACGAATTATATAGACCCCGATGTCAGCGACCAGGATGTTGTCGGAAATGCATAAAGAGCCCCATTCGTACAGAAGGAGGCTGCTTTTGGTTTGTGTTTTATAACCGGGCGCGTCAGATCATTTCGAGTGATACGGCGGTTCCCCTGCCGCTCGGCTCTGCCGGGCGGACGATCAGCTTTTTCGGAAGCCTTGCCCTTAGCTCCTGAACATGGCTGATGACACCGACCGACAAATTGTCGGATTGGAGTTTTTCCAATGCCGTAATCACCGTATCCAGCAAATCCTGATCAAGCGTTCCAAAGCCCTCGTCCAAGAAAAAGAATTGGAGCGGGTACTTTCCGCGAAGCTGGATTTGCGCGGATAAAGCAAGTGCCAGCGCAAGCGATGTCAAAAACGTCTCACCGCCGGACAGGCTTGTGACGGGACGCCTGACTCCGCCGTTGGCATCATCCCTCATAACAAAACCGCCCTCTGAATCGACCTCAATCGCATATCTTTGCCTTGTCAGTCCGCCAAGCCTTGCCGATGCGTCCCTTGTGACGCTTTCCAGCTGTTCTTCCGCCAAATATTCAACAAAGCTGTTTCCTTTAAATACAGCCTGAAGTTTATCAAGGCGATCGATATAGGTCTGCCATTCTTTCAAGGAGGCTTCAAGCTCCTTGAATCTGTTATGGTTCTCGCGCATGACATGGAGCGCTTTTACCGCTGCCCCTCTTTCCTCCAGCGCTCTGCCGAATGCTTCTTCGGCCTCAACTTTTCTCTTTTCCGCCTTTTCCCATTCCTCCGCGGTAAGCGACCTGCCTCCGAGCTTTTCCTCAATCCGTTTCATATTTGATTTGAATTGCTTTGTATGATCCCAATACGATTGGATGTCTTTTTTCAAACGTTCAAGCTCTTCCTGCCCGATGAGGTGCTTCTTCACATCTGCGGCATCTTCAAACATTGTGCCTTCCGCTTTCTCCGTCCAGATGCCAGATGCTTTTGCGAGCCTTGCCGCCGCTTCGCGGACTGCGAGCTCACACGCGTTTGTCCGGGCTCGCCATCTGTTGACGCGCGAATCCGTTTCCTTCAGATGCTCATAAAGAACCTGTTCCCGCTCATTCAGCTCTTTCAATTGCGTCTTCACGTCCTCAAGATGTTCATCGATGGCAGCTGCGTGAGGGTAATCTTTGAGCTCTTTTTCGTATTCGCCGATTTCCTTTTTCAGCCCTTCGATCACATAATGGAGGTCGAGCTGCTCTTTATCGAGGGTAAACAAGCGCTCTGTCAGTTCCCCTTTTTGCTGTTCCTGCTCTTTGAGAAAACCGACGCTCTTTTCGATCCTTTTTTCGTAATCTTCGGCCGCAAGATCTTTTTCTTCGATCGATTTTTGCCATGTTTCGGCCTGCTCATACGAGAGGCCGTCAAATTGTTCGCCGAAACTTGTTTCCATTTCGCTCAATGAAGCGCTGAGCTCCTTGACGCCCGTTTCCAGGCGTTCCTTCTCTTTTTCTTCGTAGCCGATCCGCTCGCGAATTTGTTCGCGTTTTTTGGCGGTTTCCTTGTATGCGCTAAGAAGCTTTGGCATGCGGCTTTTAATGTCTGTCAGATCCTGCCTGATCCCCCTCCACTCAAAACCGATTCGGCGGAAGCGCTCAGGTGTAGACGATTCTTCTAATGAAGCGGCAGTTTCCGGCAATTGAGGTTCGTTTTTCGTTAAAAACGGGCATTCATTGATAAGATGGTCTGACTGCTGTTCAAGCGCCACTTTAGCAGAAAGAAACTCCTGAGCCAGTTCGGCAGCTTCTTGGATGATGTTTTCAGCTTCCCGCAACGCTTCTTCCGTTTCTTTGAAAGACACGCTCTCTCCATTGAAATGGGCGGGTTTTTCATGCAGGATGGACCCGCAGACCGGGCAGGGCTCTCCTTTTTTGAGCTGCTTTGCCAATTCCTTTGTCAGCTCTTCCGTTTTTGCAGCCTCCCGTTTCGCCGATAGTTCATCCCTCTTTTTGGCGGCGAGATTGACGGTTTCAGAGAGGGCGCGTTCGACATCGCAGACCATTGCATAAGCCCGTTCGACCGCGGAAAAGCCAGCCTGAATATGCTCTTCTTCGGCCTTGATGCTGCGCTTGATTTGCTCCTCTTCTTTATGAAGCCGGCTGAGCACGTCCTTCTGCTTGTACAGACGCTCCTGTTCTCTTTCGGTTTCCTGTTTCCGCTGTTTAATTTGAAATGCAAGCTGATTGGCGGTTTGACAGTTTTTTCGTTCAACGCTTGACACCTGAACGGCTTTCAGTTCCGCTTTTAGCTGATTTTGCCTCGTCATCCCCCGCTCCAGCAGGCTTTTTACCTTTTGAAGCTCATCTGTCGCACGCTTGATTTCGTCTTCCTTTAAGGCCTTCTCGCTCAGTTTCCGATCGGCCTCCCGTTGGACGGCAAGCCGTTTTTTTTCGATTTCCTTCAGGGCTGTGAGCTGCTCTTCCTGCTTCAACAGCTCCGGCTCTTTTTCTTTTTTGCCGTTTCTGAAGTTTCCGTATTCGTGCTGCGCTTTCTCATAGAGGGCTTCATACGTTTGCAGCTCTTTGCGCGCCTGTTTTTCCTCCTCTTCGGCGCGCGCTGCGTCTTCTTTGGCATCAAGATACGCATCCGCGTACGGTTTTAGCGTGTTTGCCGTTTCGGCGAGCGTGAGGCGTCTTTCCTTTTCGGCAATCGCGTCCTTGTGTGCAAGGAGCTCTTCTTCTTCTCTGAGATAGCCTTCTTTTTCCTTTTGCAGATTCCAAATCTCCTGGCATTCGGTAAAATGCCGGGCGCTGCTGTCCCGTTCGATGCGTTTTTTCTCTAACGTTTGCTCAGCTTCCCCGAGATGCTTTTCCGCGCGTTTTAACGCCTCTTTATCGGCATCTCCGAGTCCGGCTTGCTCGGCGAGCATTTCATTCTTTTTCGCATACGCCGCCTGCGCCTGTTTTTTGAGCTTTTTCACGAGCCGGTCGCCGTACTGCTCAAGATTGAAGAGGCGCTGAAGCATTTGCCTCCTGTCCGCTCCTTTTAAAGAAAGGAACTCGGCGAATTTCCCTTGCGGCAACACGACCGCCCTCGTAAAATCATCGATCGTTAAGCCGAGCAGCTCTTCGACTTTGCGGTTGACTTCACTTGCTTTATCAGCCAAAACGGTTTGTTCTTCTTTCATTTCGATAAAGCGGCATATGGACGTTTTCACTTTCACGTCATCCGTTCGTTTAAACACCCGCTCCACCTTATATGCCGTCTCATGGCCGGTTTGCAGCTTAAACGTGAAAGACACGGCAAGCTCATCCTCAGCATGGTTTAAAATGCCGTGTGTATTGTTCGAGGCCCGCTCCACTTTTCCGTAAAGCGCCAGCGTCATGGCGTCCAAAATCGACGATTTTCCGCTCCCGGTCGGCCCGAATATGCCGAATACGCCGGAATCGCACAGGCTTTCAAAATCAATGACCTGTTCTTCCCTGAAGCTGTGCAGCCCCTTGATGGACAGGGAAATCGGCTTCATGAGTCATCCCCCTCTTCCAGTTTCGCTGTTGATGCAAGCTCTAAAAACAATTTTACGGTTTCTTCATCCGGAACCGCTCCGCCGGTCTGCCTTTCGTAAAACGCGATAAACCTTTCTTCAATCGGGACCTGCCGCGACTGAACCGTTTGGTCGGCAGACGGCGGAATGTCTTGAAACACCGGCCGGATGTGGATGATTCCCTGATGCGCTTTTCTCAAACGGTGAATCTCTTCAATGGAGAGCTGGTCTGTCAAATGGATTTCGAGATCGATCCACGCGTTTTTGTCGCGCTCTTCTTCAAGCCAGCTGTACACCTGTGAGATGCCTTCCGTTGCCTTCCATTTCACAAGCGGCTTTCCGCTCGACAGGAAAATCTCATTGGCTGCCGCCGGCCCGCCAGGAGCAGCTTCCACAACCGTGACCGATTTGGCATAGCTTGCTTCTGAAAAGCTGTAGGCGAGCGGTGAACCGGAATATCTTGCAAGTGTGCGGGCACGTTTTATCGTTTGCGGACGGTGGAGATGGCCGAGTGCCACATATGCGGCGCCTTCAGGCAGGCTTTCCGCCGCCACCGTATACGCGCCGCCGACTTCGATCGGCCGCTCTGAATCAGTCTGGCTGCCGCCTGCCACATAAATGTGGCTCGCCGCGATCTGAACGGCGCCTTTTTTAAACTTTCGGCTCATATGCTGAAAGGTCTGTTTAATTTTTTCGTCATACCGATCGCGGAGCAGCTTTTCATCAAACGTATCAGACAGCACTTCATTCAGCCTTGATTCTGATGGATAGGCAAGCGCCGCAATGGAAAGGATTTCTCCTGAAGAAGGGACTTCTATGTCAATGGGCTCGGCTTTTGGATATCCGATCAGATAGATGCCGTGGTCAGTCGTTAACGGTGACGCGGCCGAAAGGCGGTCGGGATTGTCATGGTTTCCTGCGATCACGACCACCGGGCGCGTTCCTTTATCAGACAAGGCGGAGAGGCTTTCATAAAAAAGCTGTTCGGCAAGAGCCGGCGGGTTTACAGTGTCAAAAGCGTCTCCCGCCATGACAACGGCATCGATATTCTCGTCTTTTACGATCCGGGCGAGCTCATCTAGAAAATCCTCCTGCTCCTTCAATCGGCTTCTTCCTTCAAGCGTTTTTCCCAAATGCCAGTCAGCCGTATGTAAAATTCTCAAATCTCTGTCACCTCTCTTTTTATCAAAACTTCCCCCGCTCGGAAAGCTGGGGGAAGGTAACCATTCATCAAAACAGGATCACGTGCCCGCCGTCGAAAAAGTAAAGAGCCTTTCCTCTCAGAGGCGTCTTAAGCATCGTTTCGACAGCCCGGGCGTAAAGGTTGATCTGCGTCTCGTAGCGTTTTCGTAAAATCGGCTCCGCTCCTTCAAAGCCGTTTTGAAATTTGCCGTGTATCCGGTCGGTTTTGTAGTCAAGCAAATAAAAGCCGTCATCGGTTTCGAACAAGCAGTCGATAATCCCTTGAATTAAGACGGGGTCATCGGCAGTCTTGAAGCCTGGATAAACCTCTCGTGCAGGCAGCGTCATGTTGAAGGGCACTTCCCGCTCAACCCGGCGGGCGCCAAGCAGTTTTCCGCCTATATCCGTATCAAAAAACGCGAGAATGTCATCTTCTTCGATAGCTGCGCGTTGCTCTTCCGTTAGAAGCTCTTTTTCGATAAGCATGTCCAGCAGACGGCCGAGCTCATCCTTTTCGGGGACGCGAGTGAGCGGAAGATGCTGCATGACTGTATGCATTGCCGTTCCCCGCTCAGCGGCGGTCAGCCCTTTTGCCATCATGAAAGAGGGTCTTCTGAACAGCAAAGTTTCATTTGCCGGACGAATCAATGAACGGTCGCCGTACTCATCCTCGTACTCCTTCTGTCTCTTGATTTCGGAGACAGACTGTTTTGTGCGGACCTGTGACGCATCCCGGAAAGGATACGACCATGTCAGCCGTTCGCGGACTTCTTTTTCATAATCGAAAGCCCCATCGATCGGCAGCCCTTTTTTTACCAGTGACAGCCGTTCGTGTTTTTCTTCTTCAGTCTGCGCTCTATCTTCGGCCTGCAGCTCTCCTGCTGATATCCAGCTGATCGTAAAACGGGACGGATGCTGACGGATGTCATCATTCGGCAAATTCAGATCACCGTCTGCCATATCCCTGTGCCGCATTAAAGCTGGGCCGATAAAATCGAGATACGATTTCGCCTGAAAGCGTTCGAAATCAGGAAGCAGCCATTCGGCATGGGAGGCGGAGGTCCGCCATTTTGCCAAAAGCTTGTCCTTGTCTTTCGCCGTTCCGACCAAAAAGAGTTTTTCCTTTGCACGGGTGAGAGCGACATACAAGACGCGGAGCTCTTCTGATAAAAGCTCGCGCCGCATTTTTTTCTTCATCGCCACAAGCGGCAGCGTCGGATAGCTGATGCGCCATTTCGGATGGATAAATTTCGTCCCGAACCCGAGCTCTTTATCAAGCAGATACGATTTGTTGAGATCCATCATATTGAAATTCCGGCCGAGGCCCGCCGTGAATACGACGGGAAATTCAAGGCCTTTGCTCGAATGGATCGTCATCAGGCGGACGACGTCTTCCTGTTCGCTCAAAGCCCGCGCCGTTCCGAGGTCATCGCCCCGCTCCTGCATCCGTTCAATAAATCGCAAAAAGCGGAACAATCCGCGGAAGGAGGTCGATTCGTACGATCTCGCCCTGTCATAGAGCGCGCGCAAATTGGCTTGCCGCTGCTTTCCGCCCGGCATTCCGCCGACATAATCGATATATTTCGTATCGCGGTAAACTTCCCATATCAGCTCTGCCACGGAATGGTTTTTTGCGTATGCCCTCCACTTCTTCAGGAACCCGTCAAAGCGGGCAAGCTTTTCATAAAGCGGATCATCCCTGTCCGCTGACGCCATATACGCCTTCAGCGCTTCATAGAACGGCGCTTTTTTATCCCGGATTCTGATCAGGGACAGTTCGTTTTCATCAAGGCCGACAATCGGTGACCTGAGGACGGATGCAAGCGGAATATCCTGGTAGGCATTGTCGATGACTTTAAGCAGTGAAAGCGTAACGGCTACTTCTGTCGCTTCGAAATATCCGGTTGACAGATTCGCGTATACCGGAATCCCCTGCTGCTTGAACTCGTCCATGAATTGCGGCGCCCACGGCATGGAGCGCAGCAAAATCACGATGTCGCGGTACTGGATGTTTCTTGTCGTTTTCGTTTTGCCGTCATACACTTGAAATTTGCCGGAAATCAGCTCTCTGACCCGTCCGGCGACAGCCCTTGCCTCAAGCTGAACCGTTTCAAGCTCTTCTGCCTCTTCATCAGCCGCATCTTCCCCATTTTCAATGATCAGCACCTCTGTTTTTGTGCTCTCATTGGGAGGATACGATGCGCCGAGCTTTAATTCGGCTTGTTCGTCATAGACAACCTCGCCGACCTTCTCCCCCATCAGCTGTTTAAACAAAAAATTGGTGCTATCCAAAATGTCGGACCGGCTTCTGAAGTTTTTGTTCAAATCGATTTTCTGTCCGGCGCCTGAACCGTCATCTGTGAACCGCTTGTATTTCGAAAGAAACAAAAGCGGCTCAGCCAGCCGGAAACGGTAGATCGACTGCTTGACATCGCCCACCATAAAAAGGTTTCCTTCGTGCTCCTCCTTGGCGACAAGCTTTAAAATCGCCTCCTGTACAAGGTTTGTATCCTGATACTCATCGACGAGCACTTCGTGGAACAAGTGCCGGTAATAGGCCGCAGCTTCGCTCGGCTCCGTTGTCCCGCCTTCGTTTTTCTTTGTCAAAATCGCCAGGCAGTCGTGCTCAAGATCGGAGAAGTCGACGATGGCTTTTTCTTTCTTCGCCGCTCTATAGCGTCTGCCGAACTCTGCGACGAGCTGGACAAGCGTCCTGATGACGGGCTTCATCTCCTTCAAACTCTCCAAATGCTGCTCCGGCGTTCGGGTGAAATAGTCGCCTTTCAGCTTTTCAAGCATTTTTTTTGCACTGTTCCGAAGGTCTGTCGCTTCGTCGATTAAAGACGGATCGAAATCATCCCCTTTGCACGGTTTGGCCCGCTGAAACGAAACAGCCGGCACAAGCTCATAAAGGGCCTCAAAATCATCCTGATGCTCAAGCAGCTTGTCGATCTGCGCCAAATCGTCGAGAAAGTTTTCAGCGCGCGGAGCCGGCCCCCCCGGCCGTTTTGTCAGCTCAAGCGCGCGGGTCAGCTTTTCCCGCACACTGTTCAACACAAGCGCGATATCTTCCCTGATGTAGGAATAAAACGGCAGCGACTCGATCTTCGCGCCGGGATCTGCGTCGTACAGGTTCATAAATTTTTCAAGCCACGCTTCCGGGTCGGGATGTGAGCGGGAAAACTCGTAAACCCGTTTGATAAGGTACTGCAAATCGAGATCGTGGCGGTCTGTCGTATATCTGTCCACCAGCTCAAAAAAAGCCGGGTCGCCTTTTTGATATTCTTCTTCAAACAGCTCGTCAAGGACCTCATCGCCGAGCAGCTCGCCTTCTGTCTGATCGGCGATCCGAAAAGCCGGATCAACGTCGATCATATAATAATACTTGCGGACGACCTGAAGACAAAAAGAATGCAATGTCGAAATGCTCGCCCTGTTCAGCAAGGAAAGCTGCCTGCGCAAATGAAGGGAGCCGGGGTTTTCGGCGAGCTTTTTCTCAAGCGCTTCACCGATCCGGTGTTTCATCTCCGCCGCCGATGCATTCGTAAAGGTGACGACGAGCAGCCGGTCGACATCGATCGGATTTTCCTCTGCCGTAATCTTTCGGATGATCCGCTCGACAAGGACGGCCGTTTTTCCGGAGCCCGCCGCAGCGGCGACCAAAATATCCCGGCCGGATGAGACGATCGCTTTCCATTGGTCGTCCGTCCATGTGCTGTTTTTCGGCTTAGCCGTTTCCATCTGCCTCATCCTCCTTTTTCAGCCATTCCAATATGACATTGTCTTTTTCCGGCTTCAATACGCGATATTCATTCTCTTCAAGCGATTCGTCAAACTGGCAGAAAGATTTGAAAGCGCAGTATGTGCAAGGGGTTCTGTCCTTTAATTTATAAGGCTCGATCGACACATTGCCGTCTGTAATCTCCTCGCCTGCTTTTTGAAACGTCCGGCGGACGTGGCGCCTTAACAAATGAAAGTCATCTTCCGTGACAACATCCGAATCCGAACGCAGAGAACCGTCCTTCTTCAAGCCGGCGCTGATGATGTCGGACCTGCCCTGTTCAAGGGCGGTGTCCATCAGCTTGATCGCTTCCCGGTCCCCTAACAGGAGCCCTTTCATCTTAAACTTCTTGAATATTTCCTTTTCGATCTCATCAAGGCTGAGCGGCACGGAGGCCTGAATCATCGGGTCGTGCACGTGAAAATAAAGAACCCCGGCCGGCGATGCCTTCATCCCGAGCCATTCGGCCGAATACGTGATCGACAAATCGAGGTATGTCAGCATCTGCAGGGCTAGGCCGTAGTACACTTCGGCTAAGTCGAGGCCTTTATCGCTCGATTTGTAATCGACGATTCGAAGCAGCAGACCTTTTGAGCTTTCGGCTTTATCGACCCTGTCAATCCGGCCGACAAGCTCCATTGTGCACCCGTTCTTAAGGGTGAACCGCATCGGAGGAAGCGGTCCGTTGCCGCCGAATCCCAGCTCCAGCCCGACGGGAGCAAATCCGCTCGCTTTTGCATGCTCGCTTAAAATGCCGGACACCCTTGCAATGATTTTTTGCAGCTTTTGCTTGACATAGTGGTGGCGGTTCGAACTGAGCAATATCTCTTTTTGCAGCCTTGGCGCAAGCCGCTCCACGGCATCGCTCGACAATGTATCGCATTGCTCCTTCGTCAGATCCCGCCAATCAAGCTTCAGTTCATGAAGTCGGTCTGAAATCAGCTTCAGCGCGGAATGAAACAGCTGGCCGATATCAGGCGCTTCAAGCTTGAAAAATTGGCGTTCCTTCAGCTTTAAGCCGTGGGAAGCAAAATGGGAGAACGGACAGGCTTTATACGTCTCCATCCGCGACACGCTCCCCTGGATGTTCTCTCCGTACAAATCCCGGCTCACGCGCTCGGTGAGCCTGTGCACCTTGTTCCGGAAAAACAAGCTGGACAGAATATTTTTCGAAAAGCCGCGGTCCGGCTCATCCATCAAAAAGTTGTATGTGCTCCACCAGACATCACTGATTGCATACTGCCTCGCCCATATACCAAGCTGTCCTGTCAAATAGCTTAACGCCGTGCTTTTATTGACGAGAAATTCGAGCTGTTCTTCATCGTCAAGCTGTTCCGGTTCATTGACAAGCACCTTTTCTCCGCTACTTGGAAACAGCTCGTCCAATCGTTTCACAACAGTTGAAGGAAGCAGCGTCTTTCCTTCGGCATCCGCGATCGGATATGAAACATAAAGCTTGTCTGACGGGCTTGAGAGCGCCATATAGATCAGAAAATGCTCGTCAAGCAGCTGCTCTCTGCCCGTTGCTGCAAGCTGGACACCGTTTCGTCTCAGCCACTCTCTGTCGTCATCTGTCAAAACCCCGTCATCTGCCGGCCTTGCGGGAAGAATGCCGTCGTTCACCCCGATGAGGAACGTGCATTTCGTCCCGTACATTCTAGATAAATCCATATTCCCGATAAATACTTGATCAAGAGCGGGCGGAATCAGCGAGAATGTTAAAGACTCCAAACCGGTTTCGACCATTTGCTGAAACAAGGAAAACGATATGCGCTCGTCTCCCATCATTTCCACAAACTCGTCCAGCAATTGAATAACTGCGTCCCATACTTGATCATGCTGTCTTGATTCCGCGATCCGGCCGCTTTCTTCGGCAAGCTGCCGTTCCTGTTCCAGCTTCATCGGAACGTCCGCTTCTTCCAGATAAAGATAAACGGCTTCAGCCATTTCCCTGACTGATCCCGCTTTTTTCAAGCGTTTTTGCAGCCGGTGGACTGGCGGTACGATCCAGCTCCTTAAGTCATTGAGCATATTTTCTGTCTCAATCTCCCGGTCGGTCTTGGCAAAGTCGTCATCCAATGAGGCGTATCTGCGGTATGTAAACGGGTCTTTGCTCGTCCATCTCTCGCCTTTAATCCCATAGGCAATGCAATAGTTTTCGAGCTGGTCGATCTGATCCCGCACCCGCTCCCTCGGCTCATCCATCGGGAATAAAAGCTCTGTTTTGATGCAGCGGAACACCGCTTCATATCGCCAGTTGCTTTTGATGATATCAAGGGTTGAACGGATCAGTTCGATCAGCGGATGATTCTGCATGGACTCTTTTCCGTCTATGAAAAAAGAAAGTTCGTAATCCGTAAACACTTCTTTTATCGTATCTTTATAATCTTCGAGATTGCGGGCGATGACCGCGATATCTTTCAGCCTGAATCTGCCGCTATGCACCAGGGAATGAATTTCCCTCGCGATCCCTTCGATTTCGGTTCTCCGGTTTGCCGCCTGCATGAGGCAAAAAGACTCCGATGTTCCCGTATACGGTTTTGCCGGCCGTTCATCAAACTGCCGTTCCAAGTGTTCAAGTTCAGGGGCATGGCTGTGCCGTTTCGCCCCTTCCATCCGGACCTCTGACAAGTCGAGGCCGAGCTCCCGCGCCTTTTGGCAAAGATCGAAATACGCCTTTCCCGTCATCCGGAACAGATGCAGATCATGCGGTGCATGGTGGGCGAAAGGCTCGTCCACAGTCAAAGAAAACGTAATCTCCCGGGAATGCGCCATCAGCTGTTCAAGAACGCGCATCTCCTGCGGGGTGAATTGATGAAAACCGTCCACATAAATCGAAGCGTCCCTGATCTCTGCGGCGTGCGGAATCTGCTCCGCCAAAAGCGTCAAATAATCTTCTGACTGAACGTATTGATGCTCGAGAGCTTCTTCCATCCTGCTGTATAAAATGTAGAGGTCATGGAGCTTGTCGGAAAGAATCCGTTCCTCCTCATATTCCGATGCCCCGCTTCCCTGCATGATCTCGCGAATGCCCTCAGGCGGCAGGCAGTGCCGTTTAAACTCGGTCAGCATCCGTTCGACCTGCTCCGTAAATCCGCTTTTATCGCTTGCATTCTGGTAAACTTTAAACTCGCTCTTATGCTCTTCGATCAATTTGCGAAGCAGCATTTGAATGCCCGTCCCCGTCAGAAACGGACGATTCATCCCTCCCGTATGCTGGAGGATTCGCCAGGCAAGCCTTGAAAAACTGTAAACCTGGGCGCGGATCGTCCCGCCCAAATCGGGAGTTTTACTAAGCTCATATTCCATTAAAAACGTCATCTGATCCGGGACTAGAAAAATGATCGGTTTCCCGAGCGGGTCATGGCGAAGCTTTTCTCTGATGTCATCCAAGATGAAGGTCGTTTTCCCACTCCCGGACCTGCCTGATAAAAAGACTGCTCCCATTACGTCCGTCTCCTTTCTTTGTTCATTTCCTTTCTATTCTATCGAATCATCGCCAAAATAACCATTCTGCAAAACTGGAAAAAACCGTATGAGAACTGTCCCATACGGCTATTTTTGTTTAAACTGCACAAAAAACAGCATGAAGAACGAGATAACCGCAATCGAGGCGACCCACAGCCACGCCAGCGTCATATTCCCCGAATCAATCGACAAATAGATCGCCGTTGGAACCGTCTCCGTCACACCCGGAATAATCCCGGCAAACATCAGCGTCGCGCCAAATTCGCCGAGCGCCCTGGCAAAGCTGAGAACGCTCCCTGTCATCACTGCATTTGACGCCATTGGAAGGGTGACGAATAAAAACACCTGCCATTCTTTTGCACCGTCAACTCTTGCGGCATCTTCGATCTCCCGGTCAACACCCAAAAAGCCCGCCTTCGCCGACTGGTACATTAGCGGAAAAGCAACGACAGCCGCCGCGATCACCGCCGCCCACCAGGTAAATATAACAGGCGCATGGAACACGTGTTCAATCAGGCGGCCGATCACGCTCTGTCTTCCGAATATGACGATTAAAAAGAATCCGACGACAGTCGGCGGAAGGACAAGCGGCAGCATCAAGACCGTCTCGACGACGGATTTGCCTTTAAATCGCTTACGCGCCATTAATCTTGCCGCAGCAGTGCCAAACAGGACGGCGATGATCCCAGCCGCAATCGTCACTTGGACAGAAATCTTGATCGGGGAAAGAAATTCCTCAAGCATCCCGGCGATCAGCCTTTCTTAAACCCGTACTTTTCCATTTTTTTAACGGACTCGTCGCTTTGCAAAAATTTGTAGAACTGCTCAGCCTGCTCTCTATGCTTCGTATTTTTTACGATTCCGAGCGGATAAACGATCGGAGTGTGAAGATCAGAAGCGGCGGTTTCTACTACCTTCACCTGATCGGAGGTAAGCGCATCCGTCCGGTAGACGGCGCCTGCATCCGCATTGCCAGTTTCAACATAGGAAAGCACTTGTCTGACATCTTTTCCGTAAACGATTTTAGATTGAACCTTAGACCACAAATGAAGGCTTGTCAGCGTCTCCTTTGCATATTTTCCGGCGGGAACGGATTCAGGCTTCCCGACCGCAAGCTTATCGACGCCGCTTTTCGTCAGGTCTTCAAAGCTTTTGACCTGCTTGGCTTTCTCTTTCGGAACGATCAGCACCAGCGAATTTTCAAGCAAGTTGACTGAATCGCTTTTTGAAATCAATCCTTGTTCAACCAATCTATCAAATTTGTCTTGTGCAGCCGAAAAAAACAAGTCGGCCGGAGCTCCCTGTTCGATCTGTTGCTGAAGGGCCCCTGATGAACCGAAGTTAAACTTGACGGTGACATTCGGATGATCCTTCTTATATTCAGACGAAAGCTCCGTCAATACATCTTTCAGGCTCGCAGCCGCGGAAACGGTCAGCTGAACGTCTTCAGACTGATCTTTCCCTGAAGCATCCTTTCCGGCCTGACAGCCGAAAAGCGCAAATGCCAAAAGCATCGTCATTACCAGTAAAAGCGTCTTTTTCATCAATTTCACTCCAATTTGAGGTATGTACTTTGGCGCTAACAACCATTTTACGTCAAACTTCATGTTTTTAAAATAGATTCGGGAGATGTGACATAATTGACACTTTTTTCGGCAAACACGTGCAGCGGTTTCCGCTCATATACTGGCAAGGCAAGACGCTAAAAAAAAGCGAGGTGAGCATGATGTGGCACGTTCAGACGTTTTATCCCGTCAGACAGCACGACAGGCTGATCAAGGATATCGAAAAGGCGGTAAACGGAGAGCACAGCGCAGTTATTTGTTATCAAAAACTCGCGCAAATGGCGGCAACTCCCGATATAAAAAAGCAGATATTGGAGATCAGGCAGGACGAAATCCGCCATTTCAATACATTTATCAATCTTTTCATGTCCATAGCCGGCAGAAAACCGGATATCAAAATAACGGAGCCATGCCCTGATCAATACAAAACGGGCTTGGAATTCGCATTTAAAGACGAACAGGAAACGGTCGATTTCTATTTGAACATTGCCGACTATACCCGGGACAAAACGGTAAAACAGGCTTTCAAACGGGCAGCCGCCGATGAGCAAAACCATGCGGTCTGGTTTTTGTATTTTCTGACAAAACAGCCCGCCCGCGACCCTTTTCAATAACTTGATCAATATACCCTTATAGGGTATATTTCAGCTTGTCGACAAAGT
>NZ_JBALMR010000060.1:0-4984 GCF_036963165.1 Bacillus sp. JJ675
TGTTCATGCAGTCTTCGTGGCGGAATCTTTTGTTAAAATGCCGCTATATCAACGCCCACACATCCGATCACACAAAACGGTCACACTGCGGTCACACTTTCGCGACCAAATCGTCCAATTTCCCGACTAATTCCGCCTGCATCGAAGGCAAAACGTGACTGTACGTTCCGAGCGTCGTTTTGATATGCGCATGGCCCAAACGCTCTTGAACAATCTTCGGACTTATACCAATACTGATTAAGTACGTCGCGTGAGTATGCCGCAAATTCTTCGGCGGGATTTTCGGTAAATCTAGTTGCGCAATTAACCGAGTGAAAGCCCGTCGATAGTTGTTCGGATGCACCCACTTCCCGTGCTTCGTACACACGACGAGATCATTATCGATATAGTCCTCACCGAGGATTTCTTTTTCGCGCTGAATCATCTTCTTGTGTTCGATTAAATATTCGATAAAGAATTTCGGTAAATGGACAGTCCGAAACCCAGCCGCTGTTTTGACCTCGGGCACTAATCCGTAATTACCCTCATCGTCTATCTTCGCGAGAGTTTGTCGAATTGTTAGGAGTCCCTTTTCGAAGTCAATATCGGACCACCGCAATCCAAGCACCTCTCCCATACGCATACCTGTAATCACGGATAATACCATTCCGATAAAATATCGCGTTAAAGAAACGATGCGATTCCGAGCATCTAAAAACGTTTGAACGTTCTTCTCGTTCCACACTTTGGATACACGATTTTCAGGCGGAAGGTTTATATCGTCAAGGATTGCGAGGTCGAACGCCCCTTTGCGGGAAGCCTTCTTTAAAATTTCCGCTACAATACCGTAAGCTGTTCGGATGGTCGCTGGTGCGAGTTTACGTTCGTTGTGAAGTCGGTTGATATAATGCTGTAAGACTTCCTCTGTGATGTCTTTAATTTTAAACGTTCCTAGATACGGAAGTATGTTGTAATCAAGCTGCTCGCGGTAATTAACGATTGTGCTTGATCGGAGTCTAACCTTTTTTGAATCAAACCACTTTTCAGCAAATGTACTAAACGCACTTTTATTCGGGTTGTGGGATGTCTTCTCCCTCTCCACCTCTATTATTACTTGTTTTAAAACCTCTTTCGCCTCGCGTAAACTCGACATTCCTTGCCTTCTTTTTTGAATCCTGGCTCCGGTTATTGGGTGAACTCCTCCTGAGTATACAAAATAATATTTTCCGGTTTTATCATCTTTTTTAATAACTGTCATCATCCTCACTCCTATTGAGCGAAGGATTAATGCTAGTTGTGATGTCTTTATTATTATATCATTATGATTACTTTTTAGGCAGTCACACGCCCTCCAACGAAACCCGCACGATCTCCTTAAACGGTATGTCAACGCCTTTATACAGATATTAAAGCTGTTTGATTGTCCGAATTTCGGATGAACGCAATTTGCGACGTTCAATCTATTCCGCTTCGAGGAACGATTCGAACTCCGCCAACAACCCAACGTTTTTAACGCGATTTTCACGGGCTTTTACCGTCCATGCGGCTTGCCGGAAGCTAGCGTATAGGTAGTCATCAAAGCGTCTAATTTTCTGCTGTTTTCGTTTGAGAATCGCTGCGTGCCACGCTTCAACGAATGGCTGCGAATGTTCTTCGAGTAGGATCGTCGAATCTACGCTTGCCTTAGCCCGCAGTAAGATTCCGTAGTATTTATAAATTTCGTCTGCGTCGAAGTAGCGCGCCATTGCGGAGTAGACTTCGCTTGGTAACGCGTTTTTAAGACCGCAGGCCGGGACCGTATCTATTACGTGATTTTTTGAAAGATTTATAGAATGCGATGGTTCATTCGTAGTTTTAGGCGCTTCATCCGTTGTCTCCGTTGGCATTTCGGCATCCTCACGCGTGGTCATTGTCGACTGGTCAACCGGCAAAATAACGATGATATTTGCGCCGTGGCCGCCGTTAATTTTCCGGGTCGTCGCTATCTTTTGAATGATCGAAAGTGATGCGAGTTTGTTGACGACACGCCGCGCTGTCTTGACGGACTTTCCGATAAGGTTCGCGAGTGTGTCCGCTTTGAGATGCGCAGCCCCGGCGAACTTGACCGCGTAACGAGCGATCGTCTTCAGCGCAAGCCGGTCCGTATCGTTCAATTCGTATGTATTGCGTTTGATGTGTTCGTAGACTGCCGCGTTGAGTTCGGCCGTCGAGTCGAACGTTTGGTGTTCAGCTAAATAATGCATATTTATCACTCCATAACGTGATGTCGTTATAACGAGTATAAATAACGTTATCACGTTATGTCAACATTTTTATTTACTCGATGTACATATAGCGTTATAATAGGATTATCAGCAGATGGAGGCGATGTGACTTGCAACTTTACGTTAAACTTGACGAAATCCTAAGAGAACGCGGGTGGAGTGGAAAAGTGTTAGCGGAGAAGTCAGGGGTAAGCGAAAACAGAATTAGTGAGATCAGGGGTAATCAACGAACTACCATCAATCGTGAACATATTGCTAAGATTATGAAGGCTTTGGATATTGCAGATATGAATGAATTGTTTGAGGTTCGCGAGTAGTTTATGGAGAGGCATAAGTTTGCGGAAATAAAAATAACGCCCCAACCGGTTAAAGTTAGGGCTAAACATCATTCTTTGCTTAATGCGGGGTGCTCATAATAGTGATCAGCAACTTTATTAAAGTTATTAAAATTGAAATGATCCCAGTTTATTTCATCGTTTGTTTTGCGTTCGATTTGTATAGACAAGACTTTTTTAGCGTCTGAGTTACCTTTTAAATCTATTAAAGGGAATTTCCATGTAAGAATTACTCGTCCTACTTTTTTATCTTCGAAAATCTTAGGCATGAGTTGTTTGGCTTCGATTAGCATACCCTCGCGAATCATATTAGTGGTAAGGTTATCATTACCGTTCAAAGTCACATTAACTGTCCTGACGGTTTTTGTATCGGATTCCAGAAGATCGGATACTTCCAAGTCACTAATCTTCGGATTTTCTCCAGATTTTTCACCTACAGTCTTTTCGATAATTTTTTCTATCTCTTCTTTACTCTTTTCTTCGTCATTCACTTTGGGGTTTTCTTTTTCATTTTTTGTTTCTTCCGTCACTGTTGTTTCTTCTTTATTGGTTTTTGTTTCCTTTTCGTCTTTTACAGATTGATCGTCTTTTGTTTTTTCCTCTTGTTTCGTTTTCTTCACAGGTTTTGAAATCTTGTTTTCCGCATCAACCTGGGGTGGTACTTTTGCTGACTGCGGGCTCTGCGTATAATATCCGACTATCGCTAATACGACAACTATGCAGCTTACAATGATACGAGTAATAAACGTCCATTTTTTATTAGCCCACATCAGAATTAAGCCAACCGGAAAAAGTACAATTATCATAAGTATAGTGAACCAATTCGTTTTGTAAAACGGTGTTTCTTTCAATTGTCCCCCTCCTCATAGGTAAAATTATACTCGATCGGAAGTCTTCTCCGCAATCTCATTATGTACCACGAGCACCTACGCTTTTATACGCAGGCGCCCGCCAAAAGTTCCGCTTACTTAGTCGTTCTTTCACGTTTCGCAACCACAAAAAAAGACCGTCGATCGGTTTCGACAGTCTTCGTCTGATTGGGTTATGTGAGTTATTCTTCAGCATCTTCTAATTTAAGTAACATATTAACATACTTCTTTTCTGTTGCAACCCGTTTGAAATGGTATTTTTCATAAAACTCCACCGCACTGTTCAAAGCCTGTACAGAGACGAATGTGCAACCAGATAGTTTAGAAATTTTTGTGCAAACATCGATAGCCGATATTAATATCGTATATCCTATTCCTTGCTTTTGGTACCTCTCATCTACTCCGAGATAATGTAATCTGACAGCAGGATAACTTTTTTCTGAATTAGGCAATTTCCAATTCTCTTTTATTAATTTATCTTTGCCCACTTTTGGTACAGATTCATTGAACAAAGTAAAATACCCAACGAGATCTCCATCTTTATTGAAGAACAGTCGGGTAAGGGTCATGTTATACTCCTGTAACTCCCAAGAATCCTTTTTTAAAAAGATTTCTACATCTTTCTCCGATTCGCATTTGAAATTATCTACTTTTGATCGATGCTCTGGGGAAAGAACCTCGTCAAACAGTTCAACCAGTTGAGCCACTCTTCAATCACCTAGATCGGTTTTTCATTTTTCTATAAGCTGCTAGCGCCTCCCGAACACGGATAGCACTTTCGCTCCTAGACGTTTCTTTAGAGTAAGCCCATTTTTCAAACTCTTCTGCTTGCTTTTCAGTTTCGAATTCAATACGCATAGGCTTGATTGGTTTTGCTACGCCCATTTTATCATCCCCACTTTCGCTCATTTCGATCACCCTTTTTGAGATGGTAACCGCACTATACATTCAGCGAATAGTCAATGTATATTACGATTATAAAATATTGGCATAACGAAAACAAGTTTTTCTGCACGCTACGTTTTCTTTTTTAGGATTTCCTATCGTAAATTTTTTAATCATCCTTAGGTGGCAAAAGTATGACAGGTTTTTGCATATGGAAAATGCAATGAAAAATGATCGGAGAAAACGTCTCAAACGTCCTCTCCGAAATTGTTCCGTTATCTATTCGCCTTTTGTCCGCGCTTTCTTCGTCACGTCGTTATTTTTCCAGTACGCCCATAACGAAGTTGCTCCGGTAAATGCGAGCGAAATAAATTGCTGTACGCCGTCTTCATCGACCGGAATCGGACTGTGACCCGTCATCGTAAGCGTCTGGTTAACGAGTGCAAGCGCAAGAAGCACGAACCGAGCGATTGTGCCTGCGCTAATTTTTTCAGTTGTCTTTACGTTCATAATATCGTCTCCCTTTTCGATTATTTTACAGTTGCGCCGGTTGATTTCGCCGCGTAGATATTCACTTTTCCGAACTGATCCGTTTTGATCGTATAGACGTCCGTTTGTGGATTCGCAAGGATCTCGTATTTAAGGCCGCCGA